>CAMPGR010000086.1 GCA_946885605.1 uncultured Pseudomonadota bacterium | reverse complement strand
TCACAACGTCGAAATCAGCGCGCGTCCCATCCAGACCGGCAGCCCGTGGGCGACATTGCTCTTCGGCTTCGGCCCCGCGCTCCTCATCATTCTCTTCTACGTGTGGCTTTACCGGCGCGCGTCGCAACAGGGCGGATTGGGGGGCGGGCTCATGGGCATCGGGCGCAGCAAGGCGCGCCGCTACGATGCGACGTCCGGTGCGCGCGTCACCTTCGAGGATGTCGCGGGCATCGACGAGGCGGAGAACGAGCTTGTCGAGATCGTCGATTTCCTGAAGTCGCCCAAGAAGTACACCCGGCTCGGCGGTACGGCGCCGAAGGGCGTGCTGCTCGTCGGCGCGCCGGGAACGGGCAAAACGCTGCTCGCTCGCGCCGTCGCCGGCGAAGCGGGCGTGCCGTTCTTCTCGATGAGCGCGGCCGAGTTCGTCGAGATGATCGTCGGCGTCGGCGCGGCGCGCGTGCGCGATCTCTTCAAGCAGGCCCGCGAAAACGCGCCCGCGATCATCTTCATCGACGAGATCGATTCCATCGGGCGCGCGCGCGGGCCGGCTGCGTTCGGCGCTTCGAGCGAGCAGGAGCAGACGCTCAACCAGATCCTTACCGAGATGGACGGTTTTTCCGGGCGCGAAGGTGTCATCGTGCTCGCGGCAACCAATCAACCGGATCTCCTCGACCGCGCGCTGCTGCGGCCGGGGCGGTTCGACCGGCGCGTGGTCGTGAACCTGCCGGACAAGGCCGGGCGCGAAGCGATCCTCAAGGTCCACACGCGCAACGTGCCGCTCGCCCCCGACGTGAATCTCGCTGACCTCGCCGCCGCAACGCCGGGGCTCTCGGGCGCGGACCTGAAGAATCTCGTCAACGAGGCGGCCCTGCTCGCCGCCCGCCGCGAACGCAATGAAGTTCGCCAGCCGGATTTTCTGGACGCGTTGGAAAAGATCGTGCTCGGGCCGGAGCGTCCGCTGATCCTGAGCCGCGAGGACCGCGAGCGCATCGCGTATCACGAGGGCGGACATGCGATCCTCGGACTCGTCGTGCCGGGCGCGGATCCCGTGCATCGGGTGACCATCGTGCCCCGCGGCCAGGCGCTCGGCGTCACGTACCAGCGTCCGGAGAGCGACCGCTACAATTATCCCGAGGCGTACCTGCGCGCGCGCATCATCGGCATGCTGGGCGGCCGCGGTGCCGAGGAAGTCGTGTACGGCACCCGCACGACCGGGGCCGAGAACGACATCGAGCAGGCGACGAACCTCGCACGCAACATGGTGACGCGCTGGGGCATGAGCGAGAAGCTCGGAATGGTGCAGCTCGGGGCGCGCCAGAATCCTTATCTCGGCGTCCCGGCGGGCTTCGCGGACCCCAAACCGTTCAGCGAAGACACGGCCCGCGTGATCGATTCCGAAGTGCAGCGCATCATCAACGAGTGCCACAACGAAGCGGTGCGACTCCTCACCAAGTATCGCAAGCAGCTCGATGCGCTCGTTGCAGCGCTGCTCACGCGGGAAACGCTGGGCGAGGACGAGATACTCGAAGTGACCGGCCTGCCGCCGGCCCCCGCCCTGGAATCGGCTCCCCTCGCCACGGCGAGCGCCGAACCTTCGGCGCGCCGAGCATGACGGCGGCCGCTCTACGCACCCGGGAGCGGGAAGCCCCGGACTCCGATCAATTCGCGCAGCTCCGGCAACACCTGCTCGGCAGCGCGCTCGCCCTCCGCGATCGCCGGCACGGCACGGTGATAGTCCCACGTTTCCAGGCGCTCGAGTTGACCGTCCGCGTAGGCCGCGCCGACCAATGAGCCGATCGACGTTCCGCATACAATGTCCGGCCAATGCCGGCGCGCTCGAGCACGCGGATGACGCCAATGTGCGACCAGCCGCGCGCTGAGCCGCTGCCGAGGGCAAGACCGATTTTCGGTTGTGAACCTGACACGCCGTGTGCGCCCGACTTCAATGCAGGCGGCATCATGGACTGGCGCGATGCGAGGTTTTGTTGGAGACAGAGAATGATCGAACTTGTCATTGAACCGCGCCGCCGCGATCTCGGCGGCTTCGAAGTGGGCCGCGTGCTGCCGTACGCGAAGCTGCGCATGGTCGGTCCCTTCATCTTCTTCGATCACATGGGGCCTGTCGATTTTCCGCCCGGCATATCGAAGTCGGTGGACGTGAGGCCCCATCCGCACATCGGCCTCTCCACCGTGACCTATCTCTTCGCAGGCGAGATCATGCACCGCGACAGCCTGGCGACCGAGCAGCCGATCCGCCCCGGAGAAGTGAACTGGATGACGGCGGGGCGCGGCATCACGCACTCGGAGCGCTTCGAGCGCGCGCGGCGCGAGGGCGGGCGCATGAACGGCATCCAGGCATGGGTCGCGCTGCCCAGGGAACACGAGGAGACCGATCCCGCGTTCGCGCACTACGAGGGCGCCGATCTGCCCGTCATGGAAGAGCGCGGCGCCCATGTGCGTGTGATCGCCGGCGAAGCGTTCGGCGCGCGCGCGAACGTGAAGACCCATTCGCCGCTCTTCTACCTGCATTGCGAGCTCGCTCCCGGAGCGAGCGTCGAGTTGCCGGGGCACTACACCGAGCGCGCGGCCTACATCGCCGCGGGTAGCGTGGAGGCGGCGGGCGGCACTTTCGATGAAATGAAGATGGTCGTCTTTGCGCCGCGCGCCGCGGTGCGCTTCACCGCCGTCACCCCGGCGGTCCTCATGCTCCTCGGTGGAGAGCCGGTCGGCGAACGCCACATCGAGTGGAACTTCGTGTCGTCGTCGCGCGGCCGCATCGAGCAGGCGAAAGCGGACTGGCGGGCCGGCCGCCTGAAATTGCCGGACTTCGATAACCGCGAATTCATTCCGCTGCCGGGCGACTCTCCGCCCGCCAACCCGATGTCGTAGCCGTCCTTCATGGTCATTCCGGACAATGATCCGGAATCGATGGGATCCCTAAGGAGGATACCGGCACGCCGGCGGGCTTCAGAATGTCACGACGGAACGTATCGATTCGCCGGAGTGCATCAAGTCGAACGCATCGTTGATGCGCTCGAGCGGCATGACGTGCGTGATGAGATCGTCGATATTGATGCGGCCGTCCATGTACCAGTCCACGATCTTCGGCATGTCGGTGCGCCCGCGGGCGCCGCCGAAGGCGGTGCCCTTCCACACGCGTCCGGTCACGAGCTGGAAGGGGCGCGTCCTGATTTCCTGCCCCGCCCCCGCGACACCGATGATCACCGAGACGCCCCATCCGCGATGACAGCATTCCAGCGCCTGGCGCATGAGGTCGACATTGCCGACGCACTCGAAGCTGTAGTCGGCGCCGCCGTCGGTGAGCGCAATCAGGTACTGGACGAGGTCCCCGCCCACTTCCTTCGGATTCACGAAGTCCGTCATGCCGAATTTCTCGGCGAGCGCCTTGCGCCGCGGATTGATGTCGACGCCAACGATGCGGTTGGCGCCCGCCATGCGTGCGCCCTGTATCACGTTGAGGCCGATGCCGCCCAGACCGAACACGACCACGTTCGCGCCGGCCTCGACCTTGGCGGTATTGAGGACCGCGCCGATCCCGGTCGTGACCCCGCAGCCGATGTAGCACACCTTGTCGAACGGCGCGTCCTCGCGGATCTTCGCAAGCGCGATTTCCGGGAGCACCGTGTAGTTCGAGAACGTCGAGCAGCCCATGTAGTGATGCACCCTGTGCCCATCGACCGAAAACCGGCTCGTGCCGTCCGGCATGACGCCCTTGCCCTGCGTCGCGCGAATCGCGGTGCAGAGATTCGTCCTGCGCGAGAGACACGCCTTGCACTGCCGGCACTCGGGCGTGTAGAGCGGGATGACGTGATCGCCCTTCTTGAGGGTGGTAACCCCGGGGCCGACATCGACCACCACACCGGCGCCCTCGTGACCGAAGATCACGGGAAACAGGCCTTCGGGGTCGGCGCCCGAGCGCGTGAATTCATCGGTATGGCACACGCCCGACGCCTTGATCTCGATCAGCGCTTCACCCGCCTTCGGCCCGTCGAGGTCGAGCGTCACGACTTCGAGCGGCTGGCCGGGCGCGTATGCAATCGCGGCCCTGGTTTTCATCTCGCATTCCTCCGTAGGGCGGCCAAGAGCGAATCCATCATCCGGCGGTCAGTTTGCGGTATTGCGTCATGTGCCGGATGGCTTCGCGCGGGCGGCCCAACTCCCCGCAAAGCAACGCCAGGTTGTAGTGGCAATCGGCGAATTCGGGGTCGGCGCGCAGCGCCCCTTCGTAGGCATCCATCGCTTCGGCCTTGCGCGCCATGTCATCGAGCAGCACCCCGAGATTGTAGAGCAGCACGGGGTCGGACCCGCAAGCCGCAATCGCGCTCCGATACGCGCGTTCCGCCTCGCCGAGCCGCCCGCTTTCATGCAACAGGCGTCCGAGGTTGATGCGCGCATCGATGCGCTCAGGATCGGCTGCGATCGCTTTCTCGTACGCTGCAACCGCGGCGGCGGGATCGGAATCTTCGAGCGCGCAGCCCCGTTCGAACCAATCGTCGCACGGCGCGTCTTTCGTCCGCTCGATGACGCTCAGCATGCCGGATTCCGGATCCCCTTCGAAAGCGAGCAGATACTGACCGGAATCGGCCTGCCAGCGCCGCGCGCCCTCTTTCACGACGACGCGTCCGCCCACGGCACAGATGGATAACCCCGAGAGCGGCATCGTCTCGGGAAGGTGGCGGCGCAGTTCTCGCACCGAGCGGGTGATGCGCTGGCGCGGGACGTTCGCCGCAGCGAGCGCCTGCGCCGTGCGAAGCACGATGAGATCCCGGAAGGAGAACAGCCACGCGTTGCGCGGGCCGCGAGCCGGCGATACGAATCCCGCGTCCATCAACGCGCGTATCGTGCTGCGCGGCAGCCGCAGCAGCCGCTCGACGTCGCGCACGCCGTAGTAATGCATGTCCCTCCCGCCCCGGCTGCTGCGCTACTTCTTCGCGCGCTTCTTCGCCGGAACCGCGTTCGGTTGCGCGGCGGCCCGCCTCGGCGGCTTGCGTGCCTCCGCCTGCGGCTCGCCGGCCTTTGCCGCCGGTTGCTGGCCCAGGCTCGCGCGCAGCGCTTCCATGAGATCGATCACCTGCGCACCGCGCGGCTCGGGCACTTCCGCAAGCGTGATCTCGTGGCCCTCGATTTTCTTCTGCACTGCCGCCTCGATCCGCTCGCGCACCTCGTCCTTGTACGCCGAGGGGTCGAACCGCTCCGTCGCCTGCTGCTCGATCAGCTGCTCCGCAAGCTTCAACTCGCCCTCCTTCACGTCCGTTTTCGGGATCTCGATATCCTCGATGCTGCGCACTTCCGCGTCGTAGAGGAGCTGCTGCATGACGAGGCCGTCCTCCATCGGGCGGATCATGACGTTGTACTGCTTGCCGCGCGCCGCCCAGCGCCCGATCGCACAGCGCCCCGTCTCGCGCAGCGCCTTGACGAGCAACGCATAGGGCTTTGCACCGCCCTTGTCCGGCGCGAGGTAGTACGCCTTGTCGAAGTACACCGGATCGATCGCCGTGATCGGCACGAACTCGGTGATCTCCGCGGTGTGCGTGCCCACTTCCTCCAGAGCCTTCAGCTCCTCGGGCGTGAACATGACGTACTGATCCTTGGCGAACTCGTAGCCTTTCGCCATTTCCTCGCGCGGCACGACGACGTCTTCCTTGATGCAGACGTACTGCTGCCTCAGCCGCGACCCGCACGTCTTGTGCAGGAGGTTGAAGGAAATCGCGCGGCTCGGCTCGGTCGCGGAATAGAGTTTCACCGGGATCGAGACGAGCCCGAACGAAACGGTGAGCGATGCTATCGATCGTGCAGCCATGACTTACCTCCGGTTTTCGCCCCCTTGGCGAGGCGCGGTGCGCCGATGGGCGCTGGTGCTGCGGCGGCTCCCCACCGGGGAAGGCACGGGAAGAGGCGGCGTCGCCTGTCCGAGCGCGTGCTCGATGCTCTGCTTCGCCTCGAGCGCGTCGTGCCAGCGGTCCCCCGTGCGCGCCAGCCGCTCGGGAACATTCGTGAGGCGGAAGTCGAGCGGATGCGCGGTTTCGAGCTCCTTCCAGGTGAGCGGCATCGAGACCGGGGCGCCGGGCACGCCGCGCGGAGAATACGCGACGTTCAGCGTCTTGCCCCGGACGTTCATATTGTAGTCCATGAAAATCTTGCCCGTGCGCTTCGGCACGCTCCATTCCATGGTGATGTCCTCCGGGTGCTGGCGCATCAGATGCCGGCCGATCGCTTCGCTCACCTGGCGCGCGGTATCGAAATCGATCGTGCGCTGTATGGGCACGAAGACGTGCAGGCCCGTCTTGCCGGAAGTCTTCACGATCGAGTTGAGCCCCATCGATTGCACGAGGTCGCGCAGCCAGAACGCGACTTGCTTGCCCTTCTCGAAGGCCACCGTATTGAGCTCCGGCTCCGCGCCCTTGGCTTCCTTTCCGGAATAGATGTAGGGATCGATGTCGAACACGATGTAGTCCGGATAATTGAGTATCGAGCGCTGCAGCGCTTCGAGCGAGCTGGCGTAGTCGGTCGACTTCACCGGGCTGTCCGGGCCGGGCTTCGCACGGGAGTGCCACACGTGGAATTCGAGGGTCCCGGATTGCGCAAGCCACAGCAGTGTCGGAAGGTTGTTGCAGAGCAGGTAATCCTGGCGCTCGTTGTTGTGCTCGGAGAACACGGTGACCGACTCGACGAACTCGGGACGGCGCTCCCGCCAATGCTTCTGAAAGAACCGCTGCCCGTTGATGCCCTCCGGCATGCGGATCATGGTCAGCGGGCGGTCGGCGAGATGCGGCAGCATGTACGGCGACACGCGCGCGAGATAGCGCAAGAGGTCGCGCTTGGTCAGTGCGGGTTGCTTGAGCGCGGCGTCGGCCGGCCAGTACACGCGATCGAGATTCGTAAGCCGGATCTGGTGGTTTGCGATAGCAAGGGTGAACGCGGCCTTGGGGGTTTCGAGCTGCTGCAGCACTTCGTCTATCGCACTTGCGTCCGCAGCCGGTGAGCCGCTCGATGCGGGCACAGGGCGCGAGTGCGGACGATGCTCCGGTCGCCGCACGCTCCGCGGATCGATGTCGTCCCGTACCCGCACCAGAACGGGCGCGCGCAGCCGGCCGTCCTCGGTCCAGCTGTGAAACTTCACTTCGACGACGAGTTCAGGGTCGACCCAGGTGGTGGGGCCGTGCAGCTCCGGCTTCTCGTCGAACGGGGACGATGCCCGACGCATTGCGTCCAGGCGTTTCTTCAGCGCCGCGAGCGTTTTCGCATCGAAACCCGAGCCCACGTGAGAGGCATACCGCAGCTTGTCGCCATCCCAGTAGCCGACGAGCAGCGCGCCGAGGGGCTCGCGCGCGCCCTTGCCCTTGGTATAACCGCCCACTACGAACTCCGCGCTCTGGGTCGGCTTGACCTTCCGCCATGCTGACGAGCGCCGCCCCGCCTGGTATTTGCTGTCCTTGCGCTTGCCGACGACGCCTTCGAATCCGCGCGCGATGGCCGCTTCGTAAAGCGCCTCGCCGTCCTCGGTGGCGTGCACGAGCTGTGCCAGCGGGCCCGGCAACAGGCACTGTCGAAGATAGCGCCTGCGGTGCCGATAGGGCCGGTCCCGCAAGCCGATGCCGGCAAAGTGGAGCAGATCGAAGCAGTAAAACATCACCGACGACTTCGAGTCCGCCGCGGCAATTTCGCTCTTGGACTTGAGCTGCACCCGATTCTGCAGCGCATTGAAGGACGGCCTGCCGAACGCGTCGAAAGCGACGAGCTCGCCGTCGAGAATCATGTCCGCACCCTGTGTGGCGAGCTCGGCGGTGAGGCGAGGAAAAGCGGCAGAGAGATCGAGGCCGCGCCGGGAGCAGAGTCTGACGCCGTCCCTGCTCACGAAAGCGATCACCCGGTAGCCGTCGAGCTTGGGCTCCCACATCCAGTCGGGATGATTGAAGACGGCGTCTCCCAGTTCCGCAAGCATGGGCGCCATCGACTTCGGCATCTTTTCCGCTTTACCGTTCGGAATGAGTTCCGACGCAGGCAGCCGGTCAACGTCATGCGTCTTGAGCTCGTCGACCGTCATGCCCGAGAGGACCGAGCGATCCTGCTCCGTGAGATCGACCTGTGCCGCGAACCGGTCCTTGTGCTTGATCAGAAGCCAGCTCTTCGCGTCCTTCGTGCGCACGAGCGCGAAAGACCCTTTCACCTTCTCCCCGCGCAGCAGAATGCTGAGCTTTCCTTTTTCCAGCCCTTCGCGCACCCGGCGTTCGGCTTCCTCGCGGTCCTCGAACCAGTGCGCGCCGCCCTCGTCGGGCGAATAGACCCCGCAATCCCAGACGATCACTTCGCCCGCGCCATATTGCCCGGGTGGTATGACGCCTTCGAACGAGCCATACTCGTAAGGGTGGTCCTCGGTCTGCACCGCGAGCCGCTTCTCGCCGGGATCGAGCGAAGGGCCCTTGGGAACGGCCCACGATTTCAGCACTCCATCGCATTCGAGACGGAAGTCGTAATGCATGCGCCGCGCGGAGTGCTGCTGGATCACAAAGAGGAGCGGGCCGCTTCGCGCCGCCGCGGGCTTCGGCGCGGGCTCCGGCGTCACGTGAAATGCGCGCTTGGCGGAATACGCGTCGAGGGCCGGGCCGCGCCCGGCGGCGCCCGCCGGTGCCGTCTTATGCGCACGCGATACGGACGAGCTCTTGGTTTCCGTGCGGGTGAGACGCGGCATGCATGACTCTCAGGAGATCGAACGATGCAGCTCTACGCAGGGACGAGCGGCTACTCCTACAAGGAGTGGCTGGGCCGTTTCTATCCGCAGAAGCTGCCGGCGAACGCCATGCTGCGCCATTACGCCGGCTGCTTCAACACCACCGAGATCAACAACACCTTCTATCGCATGCCCTCCGAAACCGTGCTCGCGCGCTGGGCGGAAGAGGTGCCGCAAAGCTTCAGTTTCGCACTCAAGGCTCCGCGCCGCATCACGCACGACAAACGGCTGCGCGACGCAGCGCCGGACGTGGCGGAGTTCCTGCGGCGCGCGTCGGCATTGGGCGACAAATTCGCCGGTGTCTTGTTCCAGCTCCCGCCGGGCATGAGGAAAGACCTGACGCTCTTGCGTGATTTCCTCGGCATATTGCCGTCTGACCGGCTCGCTGCGTTCGAGTTTCGTCACGCCTCCTGGCATGACGACCAAGTCTATGAAACGCTGCGCGCAGGGGGCGCCGTGCTCTGCGTCGCGGATACGGACGAAGGTGAGGGCCCGCTCGTTGCCACGTCGCGCTTCGGTTACTTCCGCCTGCGCCGGACGGACTACGATGACGACGGTCTACGGCGCTGGATCGAGCGCATCGCGGCCGAGCCCTTTGCAGGCGCTTACGTTTACTTCAAGCACGAAGATGAAGCGCGCGGCCCGGAGTTCGCTCAGCGCTTCACCGCGCTGTGGCGCGCGGCGCGCGCAGGGGCGTGAACCGTTGCGCGCGCCGCCGCGGCCGCCTCACCGGCCAACCACTCCGTGAAGGCTTGCACGGGCTTGCGCGTGCGCGCGGGCTCGGACGCAATGAGCCAGTAGGCGCGGTCCTCGGTCTTCGTGCTGAAACGCGCATCGCGAAACGGCGTGATGAGCATGCCGTCGGCGAGCAGCCCCGCAATGAGCGGGAGCCGCCCAAGCGCGACGCCCTGCCCGTCGATGGCGGCGCGGATGACCTGATCGTAATGGCTGAAGTGGAGCATGCCTTTCGCCGCGATGCGCTTCATTCGGATCACCTCGAACCACACGTCCCACGAGAGCCAGGGCGCGCTGCGCTCCGGATCTTCGTAATGGAGCAGCACGAAGTGCGCGAGGTCATCGGGCCGCTCGAGCGCCCGCTTCGCGAGCAGCTTCGGACTGCACACCGGCATGACACGCTCGCCGAAGAGCTTGACCGCGCCGGGACCGGCCACCCTACCCGTCGAATAGCGGATCGAAAGATCGAGCCCCTCGCGATCGAGGTCGCGCAGCGCGTTGTCGGCGGCAAGATGCACGTCGATCCCGGGATGCTTCTGCTGGAAGTCGGCAAGGCGCGGCACCAGCCACAGCGAGGCGAACGTGACGGTCGTCGTGACGCGCACCGTGCGGTCGCGGTCGACGAGGGCGAGGCGCGCAGTCGCTTCGCGTAAATCACCGAGCGCCTCCGCGACAGCGCGGTAGTAACGCTGGCCGGCATCGGTCAAAAGCAGCGCGCGGGTCCTGCGCAAAAAGAGCCGCACTCCGAGTTGCTCCTCGAGCTGCTGGATCTGTCGGCTCACCGCCGACTGGCTCAAAAAGAGCTCCGCGCCCGCCCTCGTGAAGGAGAGGTGGCGCGCCGCAGCCTCGAACGCCTTCAGGAGGTCGAGCGCCGGGAGATCGCGCCTTTTACGCATGCGTTTCATGCATCCATGCCATGCCAAAGTACCGCTTGTTCGCTCTTCCTTGCGGCGTCATATTTCCTTGCAGCGGGCCGCGGGCCCGTTCGCTGATACATGCAGGAGGCGCATGAATTATGAAGATCGCGTTGGCTGAATACAAGGCGGCGCCGCGACGCGTCGATCTGGGGCCGAAAGAGGCCATCACGTTGCGCGCCGAACGCGGCACCGAAGTGCGCGTCGAGCACGGGCTCGTGTGGATCACGCAGGCCGGCGACGGCGAAGACTATATCGTGGCGGCCGGGACCCGGTTTTGCTCGGGCTACCGCGGCAGCATCGTCGTCAGCACACTGAGCGCGGCGAGCCGTATTTCGGTGTCGTGGACCGACCCCCGGCGCACCGGGGGCTATGCGCGAAGCGGCGTCTGGCTCGACTACGGGCGCATCGAGGAGCTGGAACACGCTGCACGGCGTGCGCGCGCCCAGGCGCTTGCGCAACTCGTCCGCGACGCCATTGCATGGTTTGCGGCAACGTGGCGACGCCTCACGCGGCGGAGGCGCACGGCAGGACTCGCGTCGCGGTAAGCGAATCCGGCGAACGCGCAGTGCCGTGCGCGTGCCATGGTGGCAGAGGGGGTCGTGATAGACTGAATGCGTGTCCGCGCTCTTTGCGTTTCTGCACCATCTTTTCGCATTCACCCTCGTCGCGGCGCTCGCTGTTGAGTTCGTGCTGATCCGCGACGAGCCGTCGGCAACCCAGGCGCGCAGAGTTCAGATTGTCGATGCGGTGTTCGGCGCCTCGGCCGCCCTGTTGCTGATCGTCGGGTTGTTACGCGTCTTCTACTTCGAAAAGGGCGCTGCGTTCTACTTCAGCAACGCGTTTTTCATCGCGAAGCTGGCGCTGTTTGTCGCGGTAGGCGTAATTTCCATCGGCCCGACGCGCGAGTTCCTGTCGTGGGGGAGGACGCTCAGGTCCGGCGGCACCCCGGCAATCCACCCTGCGAAGCTCGCAAGCCTTCGCAGGGCGATGCACTGGGAACTGATCGGTGTTGTGCTGATTATCCTCTGCGCCGCGCTGATGGCGCGCGGGGTGGGCCAGATCGGCTGACGCCCCGATCTATTTCTTCTTCTGCGTCTCGAGCTTCGCTTCGCGGATCAGCTTGCCCCACCGATCTGTTTCGGATTCCATGAACGCGCGAAACTCTTCGGGCGTGCTCGAAATCGCCTCGACACCGAGATTCGCGAGCGCCGATCGCACGCCGGGTTGTGAGAGCGACTTCCTCAGGTCTGCGTTCACTTTGTCCACGACGGGCCGCGGCACGCCGGCCGGGAACAGGATGCCCCACCAGTTCACCGCCGCGAACCCCTTGATGCCTTCCTCGGCGAGCGTGGGCAGCTCCGGCGTATGCGGCCAGCGCTCGGCGCTCGTCACCGCGAGCGCTCGGATCTTGCCGGTCTTCAGCGCCTGGACCGCCGGCAGCGCATCGGAAAACATGCTGGTGATCTGCCCGCCCATGATCTCCGTGATCGCCTGCGCATTGCCCTTGTAGTTCACGGTGACCATGTTGACGCCCGCGAGCCGCTTGAACATCTCGCCGGCGAAATGCGACATGCTGCCCGGGCCGCTCGTGCCGTAGGTGAGCTCTCCGGGACGCGCCTTGGCGAGGGCCACCAGGCCCTTCACGTTCTTCACGGGGAGAGTGGTCGGAACGACCAGAATGTTCGCTGCCATCGTGATACGCGAAACCGGCGTGAAGTCGCGCTTCCAGTCGTAGGCCACATCGGCGAGCAAGGGTTTCGCGACAACGGGGCCGAAATTGCCGAGCACGAAGGTGTAGCCGTCGGCGGGCTGCTTGGCGGCGTACTCCATGCCGATCGCGCCGTCGGCGCCCGGCCGCGTCTCGATGATCACCTGCTGGCCCCAGTATTCCGTCAGCTGCTTGCCGATGATGCGGCCCATCACTTCGGAGCTGCCGCCCGGAGGATAGGTGACGATGAATCGGACGGGCTTCGTCGGATAATTCTGCTGCGCCGCCGCCATGCCGCATGCGAGTGCGCCGGCAATTGCGAGCATGCAACCCAAACTGGTGCTACGCCTCATGTCGATACTCCTGCCTGTTGGAAATTAAGTGTTTTCTTGTACCCTGCTTCGATAACGAAGGCGGGCGCGTCGCGCCGGGGTGGTGCGCATTCTAGCGCAAGCGCGCCAGGCATCGACGATGCTTCGCGTCCGATCACGCTAAAGGCCGGCGCATTCGGCGATGTAGTTCCCGAGCGATGCCCACTCCTTCTCGCCGTAGCCGCGTTCGATAGCGGCGAGGTGCTGGCGGCGCAGGAGTTCCGCGAGCGGCATCGGAACCCCGCTCTCCGCGCCCGCATCGAGCGCAAGCTCGACATCTTTGAGCCCGAGCTGGAGCGTAAAGGTCGGCTGCTCCGGACGCTCCAGCATCAGCCGTCCGTAGTTGCGGTACGCCGGCGCGTTCATCGAGGTGCTCGTGATGATGTCGAGAAAGCGCGCCGGGTCGACACCCGATTTGCCGACCAGCGCGAAGGCCTCGCCCAGGCTTTCGATGATCGATCCCAGCAGGAAGTTGCGCGCGATCTTCACGATGTTGGCGCGGTGCGGCTCCGCCCCCACGTTGAACCAGCGTCGTCCCAGCGCTTCGAAAAGCGGCACGCAGCGCTCGAGTGCGGCGTCCGGTCCGGCCGCAACGATATCGAGCTCGCCGCTCGCCGCAGCGTGCGGCCGGCCGAACACCGGTGCCGATAGGTACGGCGAGCCTGCGGCGCGATGCAGCTGCGCGAGCTCTTGTCCCATGCGCAAGCTCACGGAAGCCATGTTGAGATGGACCGTCGTCGCAGGTACATCGCGTACGAGCTGCGGCCTGATCCATACCGCCTCGACTGCGGCATCATCGGCGAGCATGGTGATCACGACGTCGGCGTCGAGCGCTTCCCGGGGTCGCTCGGCAATTCGGGCGCCCTGCGCGAGAAAAGGTTCCGCCGCGGAGCGCGTGCGGTTCCACACCGTCACGCGATAGCCGCGCTCGATAAGCCGCGCTGCCATCCCGCGGCCCATCTGACCCAGGCCGATGAATCCGATCTTCATGATGTCCCGCTCCGTGGTGTGTCGCGTGCCCGCAGCTGGCAGCAAGCCGTGCGGTCTCGCAGCGTGCAGTCGCGCTCCCGCATTGCTATACAATGCGACGGCTACGACCGCCGGAGGCGCGATTATGCGGCCTCCTTTCCATTCGCTACTACCGCAGGGATAAAAATATGGACCTGGGCATCAAGGGAAGAAGCGCCATCGTCACCGGAGGCAGCCGCGGCATCGGTCGCGAGACGGCGCGCCAGTTTCTGGAGGAAGGCGTGCGCGTGACGATCTGCGGGCGCAATGCGGAAACGCTCGAACGCACGCGTGAGGAGCTCGTGAAGGCGACGGGCGGCGAGATCCTTGCCGTGACCGCGGACATGACGAAGCCCGACGACATCGCGCGGCTCGTCGAGAGCGCGAGGAAACAGTTCGGCCGTGTGGACATACTCGTCAACAACGCCGGGCAGATGTACTCGGGACGCTTCGAAGTGATGAGCGACGCGGGGCTCAAAGAGCAGCTCGATACCAAGCTTTTCGGTTTTCTCCGCGCGATCCGCCTCGTCTACCCGATGATGAAGGCGCAACGCTGGGGCCGCATCGTGAACCTGATCGGCGGCGCCGGAAAAGAGCCCGACCCCTACATGTTCGGGAGCGGCATCACCAACAGCGCGCTGCTCAACATCACCAAGTCGCTTTCGACGGAGTTCGGCGAAGACAATGTTCTGGTCAACGCGGTGTGCCCGGGCTGGGTCGATACCAACCTCTGGCGCCGCAACGCCCAGGGCCTCGCGGCCGAGCTCGGCGCGAAGAGCGAGGAGGAAGCGCGGCGGCTTGCGGCCCGGAAAAACTCGCTCAACCGTTTCGGCTGTCCCGAAGAGCTTGCGAACGCCATCGTGTTTCTCTGTTCCGAGCGCGCGAGCTACATCACGGGCGTGTCGCTCAATCTCGATGGCGGACGGCTGAAGTCGCTGTGGTAAGCGGCCCTCCGGGTTGACACGGCCTGCGGCCGGAAGGTAAATACCGTTTGCCGCGGGACAATCCTGTCCCCAAGCTTCGATAATCGCTGTTGAAAAAGGAGGAGGAACACGATGAAGCTTATCCGCGCCGCCGCCACGCTGCTCGCCACGATGTGGCTCGCGTTGCCCGCAGTGCACGCCCAGGACTATCCGACCCGCCCGATCCGCCTCATCATTCCCTGGCCGCCGGGCGGAATCACGGATGTCATTTCACGCGGCCTCGGTGCGGCGCTGACCGAATCGCTCGGACAACAGGTGATTCCCGACAATCGTCCGGGTGCCGCCGGCACGCTGGGCGTGGGCATCGCGGCACAGGCGAACCCTGACGGCTACACGCTGCTCATGACCGATGTGCCGAGCCTCGCCATCAGCGCGACGCTGCGTCCCAATCTTCCCTACAATCCGCTGAAAGCTCTCGAGCCGATCGCGCTGCCGTCACGCTCGCCGCTGGTGCTCGTCGTCAACCCCAAGCTCGGCATCAAATCGGTACAGCAGCTGATCCAGCACGCGAAATCAAAGGGGAAAGACTTCTCTTTCGCGTCATCCGGACCCGGCTCGATCACTCACCTCACGGCAGAGCGTTTCATACGGGAAACGGGCATCCAGCCGCTGCACGTGCCGTATAAGGGCGGCAGCCCCGCCACCGCTGCGCTCGTCTCCGGCGAAGCGGGCATGTACTTCGCCTGTATCGCCGCCGCCATTCCGCATATCAAAGCCGGAAGATTGACGCTGCTCGGTGTCACATCGCCCAAACGCACGACGGTGTTCCCGGATGCGCCGGCGGTGGCGGAAGTGATTCCAAAGTTCGAAATGGGCTGCAACACGGGATTCTTCGCACCGGCCGGCACCCCGAAGCGCATCGTCGATCGCCTGCACGCTGAAGCGATGAAGGCCGTGCAGCAGCCGCGCATGAAGGAGCTGCTCGCGTCCAATTCGGCCGAGCCCGCGCCCTACACGCAGGCGCAGTTCAAGCAGCACGTGGCCGACGAAGTGCGCAGTTGGGGCGCGGTCGTGCGCGCGGCCGGCCTCAAGGTCGAATAACGGATGCATGAGCTCGCCGGCAAGGTCGCGCTCGTCACCGGCGCCTCACGCGGCATCGGGCGCGCCGTCGCCGTACGCCTCGCGTCGGAAGGCGCGTCGATCTATCTCGCGGCTGACGGCACCGAAGCGGAGCTCGAGGCCGCTCAAGCGGCTTGCCGAGCGGCGGGCGCTGCGGCCGCAGCGTGGGGCCTGCACGATCTTGCGCTCGATGGCGCAGCCGAAGCGATGGTCGCGGCGGCTCACCAGCGCATGCGCCGCATCGACATACTCGTGAACAATGCGGGCCTGCGCGTGCGCAAACCATTCGGCGATTTTACACACGAAGAGTTCGACCGCCTCGTCGCGGTGAATCTGCGCGCACCGTTCTTTGCGAGTCAGGCGGTGCTGTCTATCATGCGCGCGCAGGGAGGCGGCTCAGTCGTGCACATGGCGAGCCAGCTCGGGATCGTCGCCTCGCGCTACGGCGCGGTTTACAACCTGACCAAGGCGGGCTTGATTCAACTCACGCGTTCGATGGCGCTCGAGCTCGCCGCGGAAAACATCCGCGTGAATGCAGTCTGCCCCGGACCGGTATCCACAGAAGGCTTTCTTGCCGGACGCAATCCCGGAGAGCTGGAGCAGCGCGCCCGCGATGTGCCGATCGGGCGCTTCGGAACGGTCGAAGAAGTTGCGGGTGTGGTCGCCTTCCTGGTTTCGAAGGACGCGGGTTACGTCGCCGGCCATGCGCTCGTCATGGACGGCGGTTACGTCGTTCATTAGCCGGTAACCCCATCCCCACCCTGCCC
>CAMPGR010000085.1 GCA_946885605.1 uncultured Pseudomonadota bacterium | reverse complement strand
GGAAGGAGCGGTGCTTTGTTTCCGGCTGAGGGGGAAGGAGCGGTGCTTTGTTTCCGGCTGAGGGGGAAGGAGCGGTGCTTTGTTTCCCCCTGAGGGGGAAGGAGACGCTCTTCAGTCGAGCGGCTTGAGCTCGCCGAGGAGCGTCGGCACCAATTCCGTGACGGTGGGATGGATGTGCACCGCACGCTGCATGACGGTGTACGGGGCGCGGGCATACATCATATCGAGTATCGCGTGTATCACTTCGTCGCCCTCGATGCCGAGTATCGCCGCCCCCAGTATCTGCTTCGTTTCCGCATCGACCACGATCTTCATGAAGCCGTCCGTCTCGCTGCGCTCGCGGGCGCGCGCAACGCGGCTCATCGGCATCTTGGCCCCGAGCAGCTTGCGCCCGCTCTTCCGCGCCTCGTGCTCGGCCATCCCGGCGCGGCCCAGCGGTGGATCCGTGTACAGGGCGTACGTCTGGATGCGATCGCTCACCCGCCGCCGGTCGTTGTCGAGCAGGTTTGCCGCCACGATCTCGTAGTCGTTGTACGAGGTATGCGTGAAAGCGCCGCGCCCATTCACCTCGCCAAGCGCCCAGATGCCGGGCACGTTGGTGCGCAGCTCGTCATCCACGGTGATATAGCCGTGCTTGTCCGTCGCGACGCCCGCTTTGTCGAGCCCGAGATCGTCGGTATTCGGCGTGCGCCCCACGGCCAGGAGCACGTGCGAGCCTTCGATCCTGCGCGGTTCATCGCTGCATTCGAGCCCGACCGCCACGCCGCCGCCATGCCTTGCGAGGGTCACGCATTCGGCGCTCGTGCGGATCGCGATTCCCTCCCCTTCAAGAATCTCGCGCACCGCTTGCGATACTTCCCCGTCTTCCTTCGCGATGAGGCGCGCGGCCATTTCTACCACGGTGACGCGGCTTCCGAAGCGGCGATACATCTGCGCGAATTCGAGACCGACGTAGCTCCCGCCCACGATGATCAGGTGCCCGGGCTGTGTTTCGAGCTCCATGATGGTGGAATTGGTGAGGAAGCTCACCTCTCCAATCCCCGGCAAGCGGGGCACGCGCGCTCGCGCGCCGACATTGATGAAGAACGTATCCGCCTCGAGCAGCGCCCCGTCTACCCGTATCGTGCGCCGGCTCTCGAACCGGGCATGACCGCGATACACCGTCAGGTTCGGCGTTTCCGTAAGCCACTTCTCGAGGCGTTCCCTCCATGTCCGGACGATCTCGTCCTTGCGCGCCTTGACGCGTCTCATGTCAACGGAAACCGCCCCCTGGATCACGACGCCGAAGTCAGCGGCGCGGCGCGTCACGTACGCGGCGCGCGCGCTTGCGACGAGCGTCTTGGTGGGCGTGCAGCCCGTGTTGAGGCAGGTTCCACCGAAGTATTTGCGCTCGACGATCGCCGTCTTGCGCCCGGACGTCGCGAGCCGCACCGCGAGCGCGGGGCCCGCCTGCCCCGCGCCGATCACGATGGCGTCGTATTTCTCGGACATGGCATACCTCCGAATGGGGCGCTCCCTACATTTGACGCGCGGGCGCAGGATGGTTCAGCCGCGGGCGGGAACTTCCGGATCAAGCACTTTTTTCACGGGCAGGGAAGAAACTTCCGGCGAGCCGACGCAAGACGCTGGACCGCGCCAAAGACGAGTTGCGCGCGAAAGTCTTCTTCAGTCGATGCGCGCGCCGGTGCGCTCCACCACCTGCGCCCATTTCCGGATCTCCGAACGCAAGTAGTCGGCAAACTCATCCGGCGTATCGGCGATGACCTCCGCCCCGAGGTTCTCGAGCCGCTCTGCAAACGGTTTCGCGCGCGCCGCCTGGGCGATCGCAAGATGCAGTCGCGTGACGACGTCGTACGAGGTGCCGGCCGGTGCGAGCACCGCATTCCACGCCGCGGCCTCGAAGCCCGGATAGCCGGCCTCGTCGAAGGTGGGGACTTCGGCGAGCGCGCTCACGCGTTTCAGGCTCGCGATGGCGAGCGGACGCAGCCGGCCGCTGCGCACGTGCGGCAGCGCCGGGGGCAGCGTGGACACCAGCGCATGAACCTGCCCACCGACCGCTTCGAGCACCGCAGGCGCCATGCCGCGATAGGGAACGTGCAGCACGTTGAGCGGACCGGCCCGCATCTTGAGCAATTCCAGCGCGAGGTGCGGCGTGCTGCCGTGGCCCGGCGAGGCAAAAGCCACTTGGCCTGGATAGCGCTTGGCGAGAGCGACGAGGTCCTTCACGCTCCTTACCGGCAGCGCCGGGTGCGCGGCCAGCAGGTTGTGCACAGCCGCAACGCGCGTGATGGGCGCAAAGTCGCGCAGCGGGTCATAGCCCGCGCGGGAATAGAGGCTGACGTTGCTGGCAAACGAGGCGGATACGACGAGGAGTGTGGTGCCGTCGGGTGCCGATTTCGCGGCGAGGTCGGTCGCGATGTTGCCGGTGGCGCCCGGGCGGTTTTCGACATAGAACTGGCGGTCGAAAGCTTCGCTCAACTCGGGCGCAAGCAGCCGCGCGATGATGTCGGTCGTTCCGCCCGGCGCAAACCCGACCAGCATGCGCACCGCCCGTGGCGGATATGCGGTTTGCGCGAACGCGCCCGCCGCGTCGAGCGCGGCGCAGGCCACCAGCAGTACGGCTGACAAGAACTTCATCCTGCCCATGTCCCGCAAGGGGTTGGGAACCGCTATGGCACGGTCAGACGGGCTAGCGGGCGTTCGTGTCGTGGGACTGCTGCGCACGCTGGTTCATCTGCTCGACCGCCTGGTCGATCTTCTGCTGCATGCGCTGTTGGGTCTTCTGGCCTTCTTCCAGTTCCTGCTTCTTGATGGCGGCGCCGGTCGCTACCGCCGTCGTCGATTCCACGCCGCAGCCGGCCAGCGCGGCAACGGCAATGATCCATGCATGCTTCATTTACCCTCCTCTCGCGCCGCGGTTACTCGGCCCGCATCCCGCGTTCCCTGATTACTCTACCCCATTTCTGCAACTCGTTCCTCAAGTGAGCCGCGAATTCGTCAGGCGTGCTCGCGATCACATCCAGTCCGCGCTCATGATAGCGCTGCCTCTGGTCCGGCGTGGTCATCGTCTTGCGGATGCGATCGCTCAACAGCGTCACGATAGTGGGCGGCGTGCCTTTAGGCGCGAGCATTCCATGCCAGGTGACGAATTCGTAACCCGGCAGCCCGGCTTCCGCGATGGTCGGAATATCGCGCATCGCCGCCGCGCGCTTCGCGCTGCTCACGCCGAGCGCACGCAGCTTCCCTGCTTTCACGAGCGCGGAGGTCTCGGCGAAGTTGGTAAAGGTGATGCCCACCTCGCCGCTCACCGCCGCGATCAGTCCCGGGCCACCGCCCTTGAAATGGACGGCGACAATGTTCACCTTGCCGAGGTAATTGAAAAGCTCGCCGGCGATGTGCGGGTTGGTGCCGACGCCGGCTGAAGCGTAGTTGAGCGCACCCGGCTGCTTGCGCGCAAGCGCGAGGAGCTCCCGCACCGAGCGCGCCGGCACCGAGGGATGAACCGTCAGGAGAGAAGGCGAAGACGTCAGCAAGGACACCGGCACGAAATCGTTCATCACGTCGTACGGCACGCGGGCATACAGGAACGTATTCGCGACGAACGGGATGGTGTGCACCATGAGCGTGTAGCCGTCAGGAGCCGCGCGCGCGGCAATCTCCGCGCCGATACTGCCGGATGCGCCGCTGCGGTTGTCCACGATGACCTGCTGGCCCAAACTCTCGCCCAGCTTGGCCCCCACCATCCGCGCAACGAGATCGACGCTTCCACCGGCGGGGAAAGGCGAGATCAACCGCACTGGCCGCGCCGGATAGTTTTCCGTTTGCGCGACGGCGATTGCAGCCGAAGAGAACGCAAACACCGCGGCGAGCGTGCACCAGGTCTTTTTCACGAGCCCTCCTCCGAATCCATTCCCCTCACGCCGCCTGCGCGGTGCGCTCGAGCCGCTCCTTGAAGCGCAGGATCTGTTCGAGCGTGTTGGCGCCGTTCTGATGCGGCGGCAACACGTCCCACAATTCCGCCTGCGGCATCAGCTCTTTCAGCGCCCACGAAGCGGAGACCGCGTGGGAGGAATCGTTCCCCGACATGATGAGCGCGGGAATCTCGATTCGCATCAATTCCGCTCCGCTCGCGCCGGATGGCATCGTGTCGTTGAAGAGCGCATCGCGTGAACGCGAGCAGATTTCGAGATACCGGTCCACCGGCTGGCGCACGAATTCCGCGGCGAATTCGGGATACACCGCGCACGGCGCGCCCCATGGCCCGATCTCGGGATCGAGCCAGAAGTTTTCACCTTTCGGCGCGCGCTCCACGACCGCTGCGAGCCCGTTGGCGCGCACGAAATCGATATGGCGCCTGAAGAACGTGTGCCCCTTCATCATCCAGCGATAGCCGCCGACCGGCCAGTGCAGGAGGAGCCCTTTGCACGCGCCGGGATGCCGCACGGCGAAAGCGAGCGCAAGCGAGGCGCCCATGCAGCAACCGAGGATGTACGCCTCTTTCGCGCCGGCAAGATCGAGCAGTGCCTTTGCTTCCTTGACGTACAGGTCCCAGCTGAGCGGCTCTACGCGTCCGCCCGACCGTCCCGCCTCGCGCCGGTCGTATGCGATCGTCGTAAAGTGGCGCGAGAGCGTTGCGAGACCATCCATTTCCTTCCACGCGCCCTTTCCGCCTTGCGCGGTCCAGCGCGACATGACGGACCGGAAGCCGCCGGGCGCGAACATGAGGAGCGGCGGCCCCGAGCCCTGGATCTGGTAGTTGATGCGGATCCCGTTGAGCGCAGCGAATGGCATGTCCTTGATCTCTCCTCGAAGGTCTGCGTGAGGCAGGATGTTACATTAGGACGTACTGGGTAACGCGGTGTGCGTCGTGTGAATGAACGAGGCGTCGGTTTACGAGCGCCCGCTTAGCGTGCGTTTTCGTGTAGGCGAACCGCTGCTTACTACGGTAAACCGCCCGCTGGGTTCTTAACGACCGCGCTCCTCGGCGAGCGCGCGCACGACGTCCTCGCCGGTGCGCGATCTGTCGCGATTCTCCGGCGTCTCCTTGCCAAGCGCCGTGCCGGCCACGAAGCCGTAGATGTCCGCCGCGCCCTGAAACACCTTCGGCGTGATGCCGGCGCTGCCCATGGTTCTCGAAATCTCCAGCATCTCGGGCACCCAGCGATAGGCCTTGGGCGGCAGGATGGGAAACTGTCCGAGTGCCCAGTCGTAGAGATCGGCGCGCGACTGGCGCAACTGGTCTTCGAGCAGACGATCGACACCGAGGCGCTGCGCGGCGATGAGCACTTCCAGCCACAGCGCCTGCGTGCCCTTGTTGAGCGCCGCATAGCACATCTTGAGCGCACTCGCGTCGGCGATCCGTTCGCTCACGATGTGCACCGCGAGCTGCGGCCCCGCCAGCGCCTGGAGATCCGCTGCGCCGGGACCCGACACATAGAGATTGGTTTTCGCCTTGCCGCGCGGCGGCGGGCCGATGATGCCGCCGTCGAGAAAGCGACCGCCCGCGCCTTCGATCAGCGCCGCGATTTCGTGAACGGTGTCGGGCGAGATCGCGTTGCAATCGACGACGAGCGTGCGCTTCCCGCATTCCCGCAGCGCATCGGCCGCTGTCTGCGCGAACTCGACCGCGGCACCGGGATTCATCACCGACAGCACCACGTCGCATTCGGCCACGAGCCGCGCAATCGTGCCGGTGTCGTTCAAGCCTGCTTCGCGCGCAAGCGCGTGGCTGCGGTCGCTCCGCCCTTCGAGCGCGGTCGATACCGTGAAGCCCCGCGCCTTGATCTGCAGCGCCACGGCCTGGCCCATGTCGCCGGGCGTCATCAACCCCACGTTCTCGATACGCATCCGAGCCGCCTTTCGCATCGATGAGACCCTGTAACCTTACCATGAGGGGATGTGCAATACTTAGGGGAAGCGTTCATGGTCCGTACACGGAGGCGCTAAATGGTCATGCAACGTGCAATTCCCATCGCCCCTGCGGTCGCCTGCCTCGCATTCATCGCCGCCACTCCGGCCGAAGGCGCCGAGCGAACGGGCGGGTATCCGAGCCGTCCGGTCCGCGTCGTGGTGCCGTTCACGCCCGGCGGGCAGCCCGACATCGTCGCGCGGCTCATCGCGCCCAGGCTCGCCGACGCGCTCGGGCAACAGGTCGTGGTGGACAACCGCCCGGGCGCGGGCGGCATGATCGGTGCGCGCATTGTGGCGAGCGCGAATCCCGACGGCCACACGCTCATGTCGGTGTCCGCGGCGCACGTTGCGACGCCTGCGGTGAGAGCGAACCTGGGCTACGACCCGGTGAAGGACTTCGCCGGCATCACGATGACGATCAACTCGGGATACCTTCTCGTCGTCCCGCCTACGCTACAGGCGAAGACGGTGAAAGACCTCATCGCGCTCGCCAAGGCGAAGCCCGGCCAGCTCAACTTCTCTTCCGCCGGACGCGGCAGCAGCACGCACTTCGCGGCGGAGATGTTCAAGCAGACCGCGGGCATCGACGTCGTGCACGTGCCTCATCGCGGCATACCGGAAGCGTTGACCGACACCATCACCGGGCGCGTGCATTTTTTCATGGCGCCGTTCGCGAGTGCGGGAACGTTCATCAAGGACGGTCGGCTGCGCGCGCTCGGAGTCTCGACGCTTGAGCGCAGCCCCGTGTATCCCGACATCCCCACCATCAGCGAATCCGCGCTGCCCGGCTTTCGCTTCGACTCGTGGGGTGCCCTATTCGTGCCGGCGAAGACGCCGCGAGCGATCGTCAATCGGCTGAATCGCGAGATCACGACCATCCTGAAGCTTCCGGAAACCGGTCAGAAGCTCACCGCGCTCGGCGTGGAAGCGACGCCGACGACGCCCGCAGCGCTCGACAGGTTCATCGCCGAACAGGTTGTCGCAGCGCTCGAGCTGGCGCGCAAAGCGGGCATCAAGCCCGAATGACGTTGGAATAGCGCGTTTCGCTGTCGCTACGCTACGACAGTTTCGCACTGCCAGGCCGGTTCATGGCGCAGTCAAGAGCCGCCGTGACGCCTCCCGGTAACGCATTGCGGCTCAATGCCTTAGTGCATCGTTGCGCGTTCCGATCCGGATCGGGACAGCGGGCTGGTGCAGTTCTTGCGTGATGGTGCGACGGGAAACATTGCATTTCCCTTGCAACCGTAAACACAACGAGTGCTATCAGAGAGGACTGGATCCATGAAACAGAAACGATTCTGGAGACGCAGAGCGAAGAACGTGCTGGTCGTCGCGCCGGCGAGCAAGTCGACCTGGGCTGTCGCCCTTTCGCGACGGCTCATCCCCGGAGCCCTTTTCAGCACGCGGGAAGCCGCGGTGCGCTACGCCACCGCGCTCGCAACCGCCGCCGGACTGCGCCCCACCCACGTCAGAGTGCTGGGCGCCGCATAGCCGGCGCGCCGAAACATTTTGTTACGCCCTCCCGGGCGGGAATTTGCTACGATGGCGGTACCAGAGCTTGTCATGCCGCCACGCGCATCCACTCGAGGCATCGTCGCCATCGCAGCCATCATTGCAGCGTGGCCTGTGAGCGCCCAGCAGATCTACAAGTGGGTGGACGAGCGCGGCGTGACGAACTATTCCAATCAGCCGCCGACCGATCCGAAGACGGCGCAGAAAGCGCGCCCCGTGGAAGACCGGCTCTCGGTGTACTCCCCCGACCCGGGACTCAAGCAGGCCATCGAAGATTTGCACAAGAATGTCGAGGAGCGGCAGAACCGCCGCCGGATCGAGCAGCTCGAGGACCAATTGGCTGCGGAACGGCGCGCACGGGAAGCAGCCGCCGCCGCTGCAGCGCCTCAGGATACAGAACGTGCCTACGACCGTTGCCTGGCCGACGGGCGACTCGACTGCGGCGAGATATACGGGATCTACCCGTATCACGTGCCCGTTGTGGTCGGGCCGCATCATCCTAAGCACAAGCGGAAGCACTTTTCGGGACCGACGCTCAAACCCGGCACGATTGCGGGTAACGTGACGGCCGACAACAACTTCATCCCCGGGAACTCGGCGAGCGCCGAACCGATCCGGCGCGGACCGACCGGGCGCAAATCGACTGACGGCCGCATGACCCGAGTGGCGCCTTCGGAGCGCGCGGTGCCCGCGCGGCGTTAGCTCAGAAGCTCGAGCCCGAGATACTGGCGTCGGTAGGTTTCGAAAGGTACGCTGTCGGCCGCTTCGATCCGGCGCTGCGCTTCGCGCGATTCTTCCGCCAGGCGCTCGAAGCGATTGTTCGCCTCCGCCGTCCACGGCAAGCTCTCCAGGTACGTTCTGTGGCGCACCGATTGCGTGAGCGCGAATTGCAGGTACGAGCTGTCGTGCCGCGCTTCCATTTCGCGCAGCACGCGGGCGGAAGGCGTCGATTCGGGCGCTGCGATCGCATGTCGCGCGGCGGCCAGCACATTACTGTAGGCGCTCGTATCGTGTGCACCGTCGAGCGCATCCGCCAGCGGTTCACATTGGCGCAGCACTTCCTCGCTCCACGCAGTGAGCGCGATCTCGCCATTCCCACGTTCGAGCTTGAGTTGAGGCTCGCGGCCCCGCAGCGCGACCCGATGCTGATTGCGCGCATTGGCCGCAATCTCCTCGGGCGTATCGGGCGGGCTCTCGCGCAGCAGGCAGTGAAGCAGAAAGACGTCGAGGAAGCGCATCGTGTCGGCCTTGATGCCGATCGGTGAAAACGGATCGAGGTCCATGCAGCGCACTTCGATGTACTCCACTCCGCGCTCGCTCAGCGCGTGCAGCGGGCGCTCGCCCGGGCGTATGCGCCGCTTCGGGCGGATCGTGCCGTAAAACTCGTTCTCGATCTGCAGCAGTGTCGTCGATAGCTGCCGGTATTCCGAGCCGTCGTGGGTGCCGATCGCAATGTACGGCGCATACGGCTCGGTGAGCGCGCTATAGAGCGAGCGTGCGTAGCTGTCGAGGCAGTTGTAGCTCACCGCGAGCGAAGCCTGCGCATCGCTTTGATAGCCGAGCGGCCCCATGCGTAGCGACGTGCTGTGCGGGAGGTACAGGGTGCCGTGCCTGAGCTCCTGGAGCACGTGTTTCCGCCCCGCGACAAAAGTTTCGCACACGGCCGGCGAAGCGCCGAAGAGATAAAGCAGCAGCCAGGAATGGCGGCGGAAGTTGCGGATGAGCGCGAAATACGCCCGGTCCCGGTAAGGCCGCTCCGCGCCCGCGTCCTGGTCCACTCGCTGCAGCACGTCCCAGGCCGCGTCGGGGAGAGAGAAGTTGTAATGCAGGCCCGAGATCGTCTGCATGCGCCGGCCGTAGCGGTAGGAAAGGCCGCGCCGGTACACGGTCTTCGCCTGCGCAACATTGGAAGTGCCATAGCGCGCAAGCGGAATCTCGTCGTCGGCCGGGAGCTTGCACGGCATGCTCGCGCACCACAGGAGCTCCTCGCCGATGTTGCGGTACACGAACTGGTGGATTTCGGTGAGCTCGTCCAGGCACGCCTTGATCGCGGCGTGTGCATTCGTAATGAGCTCGAGCTGCGATTCGCTGAAGTCGGTCGTGATGTTGGGATGCGTGAGCGGCGAGCCAAGTCCCGGGGGATGCGGTGCGGACGAAAGCGTGCCGTCCGGCCGCGCACGCAGGCTTTCCTTTTCGACGCCGCGCTTCGACCCTGCAAGCACGTCGGGCGCGAGTGACGAAAGACGTTTCTCAAGCAGCTTCACGCGAAGCTTTCCCCGATTCACAAGACGGGTATGGTAGCAGAAGGCCCGAAGCCGCCATCCCCGCGCTCCATGGTTGGGGAGCCGCCACCCGCTAAAGTTTCCTGTGTTATCTTTCGGCGCGAGAACACGACGAAGGAAAGAGCCATGCCACGCGCGAACAACCTGCCGGAAATCCTCGAGACCACCGAAGCCGAGCGCCTTGCCACCGGCTTCATCTTCACCGAAGGCCCGCTGTGGCACCCCGACGGGTTCTATTATTTCGTGGACATTCGCGCGAACCGGCTCTATCGCGTTACGCCGGGCAAGGCTGCGGAAGTCGTGCGCGAGACCGCGGGCGGGAACGGCACGACCTTCGACCTCAACGGCCGGCTCGTGATGTGCGAAGGCACGAGCCGCAGCGTCACCCGCATGGCAAGCGACGGCAAAGTCGAGACGCTGGTTGATCGCTTTCAGGGCGGGCGCTTCAACCGCCCCAACGACATCGTATGCCGCTCGGACGGAAGCCTCTACTTCACTGATCCCGACAAGCGCGTGCCGTACGCCGAGCGCGAAATCCCTGGGCCTGAAGGCCTGGACAATCTGTGGGATGGAGCAAGCGTCTATCGCGTCACCGACGACGACGCCGTGAGCCTCGTCGCGCTGTGCGAGTATCCGAACGGTCTCGCGTTCTCGCCGGATGAGCGCACGCTGTATGTGGCCAACACGCGCTCGTCGAAATATATCCACGCGCTGGAGGTCGATGCCGGAGGCAAGATGGTGCGGCGGCGGATCTTCGCGGACATGAACGAAGGCGCCGAGCCCGGGATTCCGGATGGGCTCAAGGTCGATTCGCTGGGGCGCGTCTACTGCACAGGCCCCGGCGGCATATGGGTGTTCGCGCCGGACGGCAAGCGCATCGGCATCATCCGGTTTCCCGAGCAAGCGGTGAATTTCGCGTTCGGCGGGCCGGATTGGCGTACGCTCTTCTGCTGCGCGCACACTTCCGTCTACGCGCTGCGTGTCAGGACCCCCGGCCAGCCCCATCCCTGGTACGCAATCCGCAAACAGCAGTCCTAGTCAAAGGATGTGCGCTTAGAGGCTCCGCCTTCCCGGCAAAATCCCCACTTAATAGGGACCCTCGTCTTCCCGGCGAAAGCCGGGATCCAGTCAACGACAAGCTCGACAAATTGCCATGATGAAAATCACCATCCTCGACGACTACCACGACACCGTACGCATGCTGAACTGTTTCAGCAAACTGTCCGGCCATGATGTCGAAATCTGGAACGACCACGTTCAGGAGGTCGATGCGCTCGCGCAGCGGCTCAGGAACACCGAAGCGCTGGTGCTCATCCGCGAGCGCACGCAGATCCGCGCGCCGCTGATCGAGCGGCTGGACAAGTTGAAGCTCATCAGCCAGCGCAGCGTCTATCCGCACATCGACATCGAGGCCTGCACGCGGTGCGGCATCATTGTCTCCTCGTCACAGCACCCCGGCACCCCGTCGTACGCCACTGCGGAGCTGACGTGGGGCCTCATCCTCGCGTCGATGCGCCAGATCCCGCAGCAGATGGCCGCGCTCAAGGCCGGCAAGTGGCAGATCGGCGTCGGCAGCACGGTGCGGCACAAAACGCTCGGCGTGTTCGGTTACGGCCGCATCGGCAGCGCGGTGGCGGGTTACGGGAAGGCGTTCGGGATGAACGTGGTCGTCTGGGCGCGCGAATCTTCCCGCGAGCGCGCACGTGCCGACGGCTACGCGGTCGCGCAGAGCAAGGAGGCGTTCTTCGAGGAATGCGATATCATCACGCTGCACATGCGCCTCGTCGATGCGACGCGCGGCATCGTGTCCGCCCCGGACCTTGCGCGGATGAAACCCACTGCGCTAATCGTGAATACAAGCCGTGCCCCGCTCATCGAGCCCGGCGCGCTCGTGCAGGCGCTCAAGAACGGGCGTCCCGGCATGGCGGCCGTAGACGTGTACGAACAGGAGCCGATGCGCGACGTGAATCACCCGCTGTGCACGATGCCAAATGTCGTATGTACTCCGCACATCGGGTATGTCACGCGCGAGGAGTACGAGCTGCAGTTCACGGACATCTTCGATCAGATTCTTGCCTATGAGGCCGGCAATCCGATCAATGTCGTGAACCCGGCTGTCCTCGACAAGCGGTAGTTCGAGTAAAGGTCTGCCAAGAGCTCGTCCTCCCGGGTCCGGTACTTTTCCGGATTCCGTTTTTAGCACCGGCATCACATTCGCTACGCGAATATGAGCCTCTCTGAAACTCGCAAGCTCGTTTTCAGCGGAATGACGCCGCGACTCAGGTCGCAGGCTCGTTCTTGCGCGCGCCGCGCACGTTCAGCATGAACAAGCCCACCTGCAGCACGATCAGCGCATACGCGTGTGCCGGCACCGCCCACGCGATCCACAGGATGTTGCTCACGATAAAGCACCAGAAACCCCAGCTCCGCTGCCTCTTTGTCTGACCGGCGACCAGCCATGCCGCCAGCAGCGTGACGAGCATCGCCGGCCATTGCAGGGCGTCCAGCGCATCGGTCAAATTCATCGAACCTCCTGCGGCGTAACGTCACGTCCACTCGTACTTGTACCCCACTCCATAGACCGAGTGGATGATCTCGCGATCCGGCAGCACGTCCGCAATCTTCCTGCGGATCTTCTTCACGTGGCTGTCCACCGTGCGGTCGGAGACGACGCGCTCGTCGCGATACATCGCATCCATAAGTTGATCCCGCGAAAAAATGCGCCCCGGATGTGTCACCAGAACTTTGAGCAGCTGATACTCGACCGCGGTGAGGCCGAGGTCCCTGCCCCCTAGCGTGGCTCTGTATCCTCCGTCATCCATTACAAGACCCTGCTCCTGCGGCGTGGGTGCGCCGCGCCTGCCGCGCCTCAGCACCGCTTTGACCCGCGCCACCACTTCGCGAGGGCTGAAAGGCTTGCAGATGTAGTCGTCCGCGCCGAGCTCGAGCCCGAGCAGGCGGTCGATCTCCTCCACGCGGGCCGTCACCATGATGATCGCGATGTCGGGCGACGAAGCGCGAAGCGCCTTGCAGATGTCGAGCCCGTTCCTGCCGGGCAGCATGAGATCGAGCAGCACAAGGTCGGCACCGTGCGTGCGCACCCAATCCTCCACTTCGTCGCCGCGATGGAGCATGGACACGTCGAACCCTTCCTGAACGAGGTAATCGCGCAGCAGCCCCGCGAGCTTGACCTCGTCCTCCACGATGAGCAGGCGTTCAGCCATGATTCGCCCTTCCATTGATCGCCGGCAGCACGATCTCGATCTTGAGGCCGCCCAGCGCGCTCGCGTGGGCAGTGAGCGTGCCGCCGTGTCCTTCGACGATCGCGCGCGCAATCGCAAGCCCCAGCCCCGAGCCGCCGCCATCACGACTGCGCGAGCCTTCCACCCGGTAGAGCCGGTCGGTCAGCTTCGTCAGGTCCTCGATCGGCACGCCGGGGGCTGTATCTTCCCAGTCGATGACGATGCTACCGCTCTCGCGCCGCATCCGGACCGCGATCCGCCCCGGCGCATCGGTGTAGCGCAGGCTATTCTGCAGAAGATTGGCAAAAACCTGAGTGAGCCGCTCCGCGTCCGCAAGGACCATTGCATCGGGCGCCATATGCGTATCGAGCTCGAGGCCGCTTTCCCGGATCGCACGCCGGTGCCCCGACAGCGCGTCGCCCAATACTTCCGCCACATCGACCGGCTCCTTGCGGTAGCTGAGCGCACCCAGGTCCGACAACGAAAGGGTGTGCAAGTCTTCCACCAGACGCGCGAGGCGCTGCGCCTCGCCCGAAAGCGACTTCACCGCCGCCTGGTTCAAAGGCCGCACGCCGTCTTCCAGCGACTCGATTTCGGCACGCAACACCGAAAGCGGCGTGCGCAGCTCATGCGCGATGTCGGCAATCCACTGCTGGCGCGACTCGCGCGCGGCCTGGAGCGTGCGCGCCAGCGTATTGATGTTCGCGGCAAGCGCCGCGAGCTCGTCGTTCCCCGGGACATCCAGCGTGATGGAATAGTCGCCGCGGATGAGCGCGTTCATCGCGTGAGCGATGGCGCGGATGCGTTGCGTGAGCCAGTAGGCGAGTCCCGCGGCGAGCAGCAGCGACGCGACCAGCATGCCGACCGCAATCACGCCGAACGCGACTCTCTGGCGCTGCACGTATACGCGCTCGATCGATTCGATGACTTCCGGCCGCGGCACGTAACCCAGATATCCGACCGTTTGCGCGGCGACGACCACGGGTTTCAGCTGCGCGCGCGAGGCAAGCTCGCTGCGCCCGATGAGCTGCTGGCGGCTCGCGTCGAACAGCATGAGGCGCGGGTCGATGGTGAGCGGCGTGTCGCGCCGCGGCGGCCGCGCGCCCTTGGCGGCACTGTCCGCGGGCGTGCGCGTGAGACCCAGCACATCGCGCGACATATCGATCCACCGCTCGCGATCGTTGGCGATCCACCCCCAGCCGCGTTCGCGCGCGTAGCCCTCGGCCAGGCGCTCCACCATGCGCTCCAGCCGCACTTCGTCGGCGCGCTTCAAGTACTGGATGAACCCGTGCTCGAAGCTCGCCGTAAAGACGACATAGGCGGCGACCGTGAGCACGGCGATGGCGCCCGCGATCGCGGCGAAGAGCTTGACGTGCAGCTTGTCGAACGTGAGCTTGTCCACGCGTTGCAGCGTAATCGGCAATTACGCACGAATTATGGATCAGCCGCCCGGTCCCCGCGGGGCGGCGCTTGCGCGAGGGAAGGGCTGCAATTTTCCGGGGCCCGCAAGCGCCAGCGCGCCGGAACTCGTTACAAAACTTCCTCATTTCTTCCACATTCCATGCGCTTTGGGCCCGCACACTGCGAGCCATGAAAAACCACGAAACACGGACGACCATGGACACGATGGGAGAACAACAACTGCAGCCCGCGCCCAAGTCGAACTCGGACAATGGTAAACGCACACCCTGGCGCAAGCGAGCATCGCGTGCAACGGTCGCGCTTGCCGCTGTCATCGCGACGATCGGCGGCAGCTACTATGGCTGGACCGCATGGAAAGAAAACGGCAACGCCGCCGCGCGCTACACCACCGCGGTGGTGCAGCGCGGGGACATCGAAGACGCCGTCACCGCGACCGGCGTGCTGCAGCCGCGCGACTACGTGGACGTGGGCACGCAGGTGTCCGGCCAGTTGAAGACTTTGCACGTCGAAATCGGCGACCGCGTGGAAAAAGGCAAGCTCCTCGCGGAGATCGACCCGACGGTCTATCGCACGCGGGTGGACGCCGATCGCGCGCAGATCAACACGCTCACGGCGCAGCTCGCCGACAGGGAAGCGCAGCTCGCGCTCGCCGAGCAGCAGCACCGGCGGCAGGTGAACATGATGCGCGAGCAGGCGACGACCCAGGAAGCGCTCCAGAGCGCGGAGGCCGCGCTCAAGTCCGCGAAAGCGCAGATCAACGTGTTCAAAGCGCAGATCGAGCAGACGCGCTCGAGCCTGCGCGGCAACGAAGCGAACCTGGGCTATACCAAGATCTACGCGCCGATGGCGGGCACCGTCGTGTCGATCAGCGCAAAACAGGGCCAGACGCTCAACGCCAATCAGCAGGCGCCGATCATCCTGCGCATCGCGGATCTTTCGACGATGACGGTTCAGTCCCAGGTATCGGAAGCGGACGTGTCGCGGCTGCGCATGGGCATGGACGTCTATTTCACGACGCTCGGGAGCCAGGGCAAGCGCTGGAGCGGGAAGCTGCGCCAGATCAATCCGACGCCGGAAGTCGTGAACAATGTCGTGCTCTACAACGCGCTCTTCGATGTCGAGAACCGCGACGCCGCCCTCATGACGCAGATGACGGCGCAGATCTTCTTCGTGGCCGCTCAGGCTCAGGACGCAGTGCAGGTTCCGGTCGCGGCCCTTCGGCCCGTCGGGGCACGGGGACAATCGGGCGCGCCGCAGCGTGCCGCCGGAAAAGCGGCGCCCGCTCAAGGCGGAGAACCGCGCGCCGCCCAGCAGGCCGACCGCAGCCGCTTTGCCGGGGGCCGCGCGATGGTCCGCGTCATGAACGACGAAGGCGCGATCGAGGAACGCGTGGTTGAGGTCGGCGTGGTGAGCCGTGTGGCGGCGCAGATCCTCTCCGGCCTCGAGCCCGGCGAGAAAGTGGTGACCGGCACGGCTTCCCAGCAGAACCGCCCGAGAACGGCAACGGCGAACGCACCGAGGATGTCGCCCCGCATATGAAGCGCGAACCTGAAAAACACTTGAGCGCGGCAGTCTCCGCGAATACGGCACTTCCGCTGATCGAGCTTGCCGGCGTCACGAAGACGTATCGCAACGGCGATCTCGCAGTCGAGGTGCTGCACGGGATCGACGTCAGCATCTATCCCGGCGAGTTCGTCGCGATCGTCGGGCAGTCCGGCTCGGGCAAGTCGACGCTCATGAACATCCTGGGCTGCCTCGACCGCCCGACCAGCGGCACGTACCGCTTCATGGGCGAGGACGTTTCGAGCCTGGGGCGCGATGCGCTTGCGCGCCTGCGCCGCGAAGCGTTCGGCTTCGTGTTCCAGAGCTACAACCTGATAGCCGGCGCAAGCGCGACCGAGAACGTCGAAATCCCGGCCATCTACGCCGGCATGTCGCGCGCCGAGCGCAAGGCGCGCGCCGAATCGCTGCTTTCGAGACTGGGGCTCGCCGAGCGCCTGGAGCACAAGCCGAACCAGCTCTCCGGCGGGCAGCAGCAACGTGTGTCGATCGCCCGCGCGCTGATGAACGGCGGACAGATCATCCTTGCGGACGAGCCGACGGGCGCGCTCGACAGCAGGAGCGGCGAGGAAGTGCTGGAACTCCTGAACCGGCTCTCGCGCGATGGCCATACCGTGATCGTCATTACCCACTCGGCGGAAGTCGCGCGCCACGCGCATCGCGTCATCGAGATCCGCGACGGACTCATCGTCGCCGACCCGGGGCCGAGCCCCGAGCACGCCACGGCAGCGCCGCTGCCTGCGGCTGAAGACGAAGACACCGGCCTTGGAATGCGCGGCGTCGTGGAAGCGATCAAGACGGCAGGCCGGGCGCTGCGCTCGAATCTCTTCCGCACCGCGCTCACCCTGCTCGGCATCGTGATCGGCGTGGGGTCGGTGATCGCG
>CAMPGR010000084.1 GCA_946885605.1 uncultured Pseudomonadota bacterium | reverse complement strand
GGGTGGCGGCAGTCGGGCGCGAGCCGGCCGGGTTTCGCGCCGATCGGATCATCGATGCCGCCGGTCACGTGGTGTCGCCCGGCCTGGTGGATCTCGCCGCGCGGCTCCGCGAGCCCGGCTTCGAATACAAGGCGACGCTGGAGTCCGAAATGCTGGCGGCGGCGGCGGGCGGCGTCACCAGCCTCGCCTGCCCGCCCGACACCGACCCGCCGCTCGATGAGCCAGGGCTGGTGGAAATGCTCAAGTTCAGAGCGCAGAATCTGAGCCGGGCGCGCGTCTATCCCGTCGGTGCGCTGACCGCAGGGCTCAAGGGCAAGCGGCTCACTGAAATGGCGGAGCTGCGCGATGCCGGCTGCATCGCCTTCTCGCAGGCCGATGCGCCGCTCACCGACAACCAGGTGCTCTTCTACGCCCTGCAGTACGCGGCGACGTTCGGTTTCCCCGTCTGGTTGCGAGCGCTGGACCCGACGCTGGCGCGCAACGGCGTGGCGCATGACGGCCAGGTCGCCACACGGCTCGGCCTGCCCGGCATTCCGGTATGCGCGGAAACGGCCGCGCTGTCCATCATCCTGCTGCTCGCGCGGGAAACCGGCGCGCGCGTGCACCTTGCGCGGCTCTCGAGCGCCGAGGCGGTCGCAATGGTGCGTGAGGCGAAGGCGCGCGGGGTCGCCGTCACCTGTGACATCGGCATACATCATGCGCATCTCTCGGAGATCGACATCGGATACTTCGATCCGAACTGTCATCTGACGCCACCGCTCCGCACGCTGCGCGACCGCGACGCGCTTCGCCAGGCGCTCGCCGACGGCACCGTGGACGCACTGTGCTCGGACCATACGCCGGTGGACGAGGACGCGAAACAGCTCCCGTTCGCGGAAGCCGAAAGCGGCGCGACCGGGCTCGAGCTGCTCCTGCCGCTCACGTTGAAGTGGGCTGAAGAGATGCGGGTGCCGCTCGCCCGGGCGCTTGCCAGAATCACCTGTGATGCGGCGCGCATCCTCGGCATCGAGGCGGGGCTGCTGGCCGTGGGCGGGCCGGCCGACGTCTGCATTTACGACCCCGAACGCTACTGGAAGATCGAGCCCGCTGCTTTGAGGAGCCAGGGCAAGAACACGCCGTTTCTCGGCGTGGAACTGAAAGGCAAGGTTCGCTATACGCTAGTGGCCGGCGACATCGTCTATCAGGACGAGCCGCGCTGAATCACGACGGCGCGCCCGGAACTCTGCCGGCTTCCCGCCATCCCATCGGAGTCGTCCACTCATGTCTCTCAAGGAACGTGCTCAAATGAATCCTTTGCTCGACTTCTCCGGGCTGCCGCGATTTCCCGATTTCAAGCCCGAGTACGTCACGCCGGCGGTCGATCAATTGCTTGCCGAAAACCGCGCGCTCGTGGCGCGCCTCGCCGCGCCCGAAGTGCCCGCGACGTGGAACGATTTCGTCGAGCCGCTGGAAGACGCGAACGAGCGGCTCGCGCGGGCCTGGGGGCAAGTCGGTCACCTCAATGCCGTCATGAACTCGCCGGAGCTGCGCGATGCGTACAACGCGAACCTGCCCAAGGTCACGCAGTACTACACCGAGCTTTCGCAGCACCCGGGGCTCTTCGCCAAATTCAAGGCGCTCGCGCAGGCGGAGGAATTCAAGCATCTCACCCGTGCGCAGCACAGAATCGTCGAGAACGAACTGCGCGACTTCCGTCTCGGCGGCGCCGAACTCCCGCCGGACAGGAAGGCGAGGTTTTTGCAGATCCGGGAACGGCTTTCGCAGCTTTCCTCCCGCTTCAGCGACAACCTGCTCGACGCCACGAACGCCTTCGCGCACTACGTCACCGACGAGTCCGAACTCGCCGGCATCCCTGACGACGTGCGGGAAGCTGCGCGCAAGGCGGCCGCGGCCGACAAGCGCTCCGGCTGGAAATTCACGCTGCACGCGCCCTCGTATCTCCCCGTCATGCAGTATGCCGAGAACCGCGCGTTGCGCGAACTGATGTATCGCGCGTACGTGACCCGGGCCACCGAATTCGGCAAGCCCGAGTGGGACAACACCGCGCTCATCGCGGAGATCGTGAAGCTGCGGCGGGAAATGGCGCAACTCCTCGGCTTCGAAAGCTATGCCGAGTACTCGCTCGAGCCCAAGATGGCCGAGTCGCCGCAACAGGTGCTCGAGTTCCTGGAGCAGCTCGCAACCCGTGCGCGCCCTTATGCGGAGCGCGATCTCGAGGAGCTCACCCGCTTCGGACGCGAGGAACTGCGCCTCGACAGGCTGGAAACCTGGGACCTCGCCTATGTCTCGGAGAAGCTGCGCGTGGCGCGCTATGCGTTTTCCGATCAGGAAGTGAAGCAGTACTTTCCCGAGACGACGGTGCTCGCCGGCATGTTCCGCCTCGTGGAGACCCTCTACGGGCTCGTCATCACGCCCGCCAAGGCGCCGCGCTGGCACCCGGACGTCCGCTTTTATGCGATACACGACCGCGCCGGCAGGCTGGTCGGCCAGTTCTATGCGGATCTCTACGCGCGGCCGTCGAAGCGCGGCGGGGCGTGGATGGACGAAGCGATCACCCGCCGCATCAAGGACGGCCGGGTGCAGGCCCCGGTCGCCTATCTCAATTGCAATTTTTCCGCGCCGGTGGGCGACAGGCCCGCGCTTTTCACGCACGACGAGGTGATCACGCTCTTCCACGAGTTCGGGCACGGTTTGCACCACCTCCTGACCCGCGTGGATTATCTCGCGGTATCGGGCATCAACGGTATCGAATGGGATGCCGTCGAGCTGCCCAGCCAGTTCATGGAAAACTTCTGCTGGGAGTGGGACGTGGTCGAGCCCATGACGCGGCACGTGGAAAGCGGGGCGCCGCTGCCGCGCGCGCTCTTCGACAAGATGGTCGCCGCCAAGAATTTCCAGAGCGGCCTGCAGACGGTGCGCCAGCTCGAGTTCGCGCTGTTCGACCTCCACCTGCACTACGACTACGACCCGCGCGGCGCCAAAACCGCGCTCGAATTGCTCGACGAGGTCCGGGCACGCGTCGCGGTCGTGCGCCCCCCGGCTTACAACCGCTTTCCCCACAGCTTCTCGCATATCTTCGCCGGCGGCTATGCTGCGGGCTATTACAGTTACAAGTGGGCGGAGGTGCTGTCTGCCGACGCCTACAGCCTCTTCGAGGAGAAAGGGGTGCTCGATCCCGCGACCGGACGGCGCTTCTGGGACGAAGTGCTCGGCGTGGGGGGGAGCCGTCCTGCAATCGAGTCGTTTATCGCCTTCCGTGGACGCGAGCCCACAATAGACGCGTTGCTAAGGCATAGCGGCATGAGCGGCGGAGCGGAGGTCGCCGGAACGGGCGCCGTGTAGCGTGCAGGATGGCTTTGCCGCGCATCGCGCGTAGTGCTAGAGTCCAAAGCGGTCGATCGGCTCGAGGGAGGATCCGATGAGAACAACCATCATGGTGATCAGTTGCGCGTGGATCGCGCTTGCGACGCCGGTGCAAGCCGCGCAGCTCTACCGCTGGGTGGACGAAAAAGGAAACGTGGAATGGCGCGACACGCCGCCGCCCGCCACGGCGAAGAAGGTCGAGCAGCGCACCGTCAACGCGAGCACCATTCCGACGAGCGATCTGCCCTTTAGCCTGCAGCGGGCGGTAAAGAACTTTCCCGTGACCTTGTGGGCGACCGACTGCGGCGACCTCTGCGATCGCGCCCGCGCCCACTTGGCGCGGCGCGGCGTGCCGTACACCGACAAGGACCCTCAGGGCGACTTCGAGGCGTTCAGGAAGGCCTCCGGTGGCGGCGCCGAGGTGCCGCTCCTCGTGATCGCCAGCACGCGACTCAAAGGCTATCTGGAAAGCGAATGGGATGCGGCGCTGGACCTTGCGGGATATCCGAAGACCGCGCTCGTGCCCGTCAAGCCGCGGCCGGCGGTGTCCAAACCCGCCGCCAGCAAGCCGCCGGCGGTGAAGTTATACACCAGCGCCGATTGCGGGCCGCGCTGCGCGCAGGCGAAGGCGTTGCTCGAAAGCCGCGGCGTGCCATTCCAGGAAATCGCTGCGGACGCACCGCAAGTTGTAGAGGAGCTCAAAAAGATTGCCGGGGGTGAAGCCTTTGTCCCGACCCTCGTCGCCGGCCGCTTCGTGGTGCGCGGCTTCGATGCCACCGATTATCACTCGGCGCTCGATCAAGCCGGATTCCGGCAGGAACAGGCGGACGCGAAACCGTGACGCGCGCGGTGCCTGGTTACCGCTTCGACGGCGCAACCATTCGCGCCTGACAATCCGTCATCAGGCTATGCGCGAAGGCCTCGGGGTCGCCGTCTGGCGCGCTTCTCACCCGCAGCGACACGAACGAACCCGTACCTCGATTGCGGGCTTCCGCCATGGCGAGCGTCTCCTCCGAGCCGCCGGACGCCCGCACGATCACTTCCCACGCGCTCGCGCCGAGCAGCCGCTCTTCCGCGGTGACGTTCGGCATCCGCTTCGCATTGCGCGCGATGCAGATGGCAGCAGAATAGGGCGTGCGTCCGCTCTCGAAGGTATAGGTCGTGCGCTCGCGCTCGGGCGCCTGCGCGCAACCGGCCGTTGCAAGGATCACGAACCATGGCCACACGCCCGGGCGCTTCATTGTATTGCCCTCCCCTGGATGCCGCGGCACGCGCCGCGCCGCGTATGCTGCCACAAGCGGCGCCCCGACTGAACTCTGCGCCATGCGCATTGCAACCTGGAACGTCAACTCGCTGAAAGTCCGGCTGCCGCACGTGCTGGCGTGGCTCAAAAGGCATGCGCCGGACATACTGTGTCTGCAGGAAACGAAGCTCGAGGACGGCAAGTTCCCGGTGGATGAGATTGCGGCGGCCGGATATCGGGCGATCTACAGCGGGCAGAAGACGTACAACGGTGTCGCGATGCTGAGCCGCGAAACGTGCGACGGCATCGTCGCCGCCGTTCCGGGATTCGACGATGCACAGAAGCGGGTGCTGGCGGCGAGCGTGTGCGGCATACGCGTCGTCTGCGTCTACGTCCCGAACGGCGAAAGCGTCGAGTCCGACAAGTACCGCTACAAGTTGAGCTGGCTCGCGGCGCTGAACGCGTGGCTCGAGAGCGAGCTCACGCGTTTTTCCCGGCTGGCGGTGCTCGGCGATCTCAACATCGCCCCCGAAGAGCGCGACGTGCACGACCCGGCGGTGTGCGCGGGACAGGTGCTCTTCAGCGTGCCGGAACGGGAGGCGTTCCGTGCCCTCGTCGGCCTCGGTCTCACCGATGCTTTCCGCCTTTTCGAGCAGCCGGAGAAATCGTTCACGTGGTGGGACTACCGCATGAACGCTTTTCGCCGCAAGATGGGATTGCGCATCGACCATGTGCTGCTTTCGCCCGCCCTTGTCGAGCGCTGCACGGCGTGCACCGTGGACATCGAGCCGCGCGTCGCCGAGCGCCCGTCCGATCACGCGCCCGTCATGGCCGATCTCGCGCTTTGAACAAACGGCAAGCCGAGGCCCTCGGCGCATCCGCTATGCGCCGTTACGCTCCTTGCCGTTGTCGAGTCCCAGGTCCTGGATCTTGCGCGTGAGCGTGTTCCGTCCGAGACCGAGGAGCTGAGAGGCCTCGATGCGCCGCCCGCCGGTATGGGCGAGCGCCTTGGCGATGAGCGCTTTCTCGAACCGGCGCGTGAGATCGTCCATTATGCCCACGCCGCCGCGGTTCAAAAGCGTCTCCACTTCCCTTTCGAGGAGAGGGACCCAGCCGTCCGTCGTCGGCAGCGGCGTCTCGGCCCTCAGTTCCGGCGGCAGGTCCTTGATCTCGATGGTCGCGGAGGGCGCCATCACCGTGAGCCAGTGACAGAGATTCTGCAGCTGGCGCACGTTGCCGGGGAAGTCCTGCGCGCTCAGATAGCGCAATGTGGCCTCGGAAAGGCGCTTCGCTTCCACTGCGAGATCGCGCGCGCACTTCTGCAGAAAGTAGCGGGCAAGCAGCGGTATGTCCTCGCGGCGCTCGCGCAGGGGCGGCAGGCGCAGCCGGATCACGTTGAGGCGGTGGTAGAGGTCTTCGCGGAACAGCCCTTGCCTCACGCGCGCTTCGAGGTCCTGATGGGTCGCCGCGATCACCCGCACGTTGGCCCTGATCGGCTGATGTCCGCCAACCCGGTAGAAGTGGCCGTCGGATAGCACCCGCAGCAGCCGCGTCTGCAGCTCCGCCGGCATGTCGCCGATCTCATCGAGGAAAAGCGTGCCGCCTTCCGCCTGCTCGAAGCGCCCGCGACGCATCGCCTGCGCACCGGTGAAGGCGCCGCGCTCGTGCCCGAAGAGCTCGGACTCGAGCAGCTCTTTCGGTATGGCGGCGGTGTTGATGGCGATGAACTGCTTGTCGGCGCGCGGGCTGTGGCGATAGAGCGCGCGGGCGACGAGCTCTTTTCCCGTGCCCGACTCGCCCGTCACGAGCACCGTCGCGTGCGACTGTGAAAGGCGGCCGATCGCCCGGAACACTTCCTGCATCGCGGGCGCCTGCCCCAGCATTTCCGGCGTCGTCGCGAGGTCCTCCACCGTCGCCTCCTTGCGCGCGCACTCCTGCATCGCGCGCCGAATGAGCTCGACGGCGTGATCCACGTCGAAAGGCTTCGGCAGATACTCGTAAGCGCCGCCCTGGAACGCCGTGACCGCGCTCTCGAGATCCGAGTATGCGGTCATGATGATGACCGGCAGATCGGGATGGCGTTCCTTCATGGCCTGCAGCAGCTGCAGGCCCGATTCCCCCGGCATGCGGATGTCGCTCACCACGACCTGCGGCGCGTCATTGTCCAGCGCGGCGCGCGCTTCCCGGACCGAGGCGAAAGCCTGGAAGGCGATGTCCTCGCGCATGAGGGCCTTCTCGAACACCCAGCGTATCGAGCGGTCGTCGTCGATGATCCAGACCGGCTTCATGGCACGGCCTTTGCGGCGGCCGCGTCCGCTTCATCGACCGGCAGCAATAGGGTAAAGCAGGTGTTGCCGGGCACGCTTTCGTAGGTGATGGTGCCGTGGTGCTGGGTGATGAACGTCTGCGCGATGGTGAGGCCGAGCCCGCTGCCGTTCTCGCGGCCGGAGACGAGCGGGTAGAGAATGCGATCGCGTATCGTCTCCGGGATGCCGGGCCCGTTATCGCACACGGTGATCTCGATCGCATGGCGATGGCGCTTGCGCGCGAGAGTGACCTGGCGCGCGATACGCGTGCGCAGCCCGATCTCCCCTTTCCCTGCCAGCGCCTGTGCGGCGTTGCGGACGATATTGAGGGTGGCCTGGATGAGCTGCTCCCGGTCGCCCTTGAGGGGCGGCAGGCTCGAGTCGTAATCCCGCAGCACCTTTATGCCGTCGGGATACTCGGCGAGGATAAGGCTGCGCACCCGCTCGAGCACTTCGTGCACGTTGAGCGCAGCCGGCTTGGGCAGACGATGCGGCGCGAGCAGCCGATCCATCAGCTGCTGCAGCCGGTCGGCTTCCTTCATGATGACTTGCGTGTATTCGTGCAGGTCCGCGCGCTCGAGCTCGCGTTCGAGGAGCTGGGCCGCCCCGCGTATGCCCCCGAGCGGATTCTTGATCTCGTGCGCGAGATTGCGTATGAGCTCGCGATTCGCCCGGTTTTGGTCGAGGAGCCGCTCCTCGCGGGCGATCCTGATCTGCTGCTCGACGTGGCGCAGCTCGAGCAGGAATGCGCCCCCCACGGCGACGTCGACCGGGGTGACCGTGCACGCGAGCTGCAAACGGGTGCGTCCCGCGACGCTCAAGGTGAGGTCGTGCTCGGTGTAGCTGCAGTTGTGCGAGCAGGCGTACCCGACCGTGGCGGCGAGCTTGGCGTGCTGATCGAACACCTGCGCAAGCGGCAGGCCCGCAGCATTCCGGTTGCTCAACTCGAGCAGGTTCTCCGCCGCGGCGTTCAAGTACTGAACGCGCAGTTTCTCGTCGAGAACGATGACTGCCGTAGCGAGGAGATCCAGGCCGGAGAACGTTTCCATCGTCATGTCTTCTGGCCTGAATGAACGAGCAAGAAGCGGGCCATAACGCCGCGCTGTCCAGGGAGCGCCTGCGATATCAGCGCAGATTCGCGAGCTCCTTCTTCAGGCTCTCGATGTTCGCTTCGTGCTGCTTCACCCGCTTCTGATACGGCTCCAGCCGGTCCAGCACGCGCTGGTAGTTGCGCTCGTCGCCGTTGCGCACCGCCTCCTGCTCGGCGAGCGCTTTCTGAGCCGCGGCAAGCTCCTTCTGCTCGTTGCCGAGCTCCTGCTCCAGGATGCGGCGGCGATCCGCGTCGCGCTCGCGCTGCGTCGAGGCATCCACTTTGGGAAAGTTCGTCGGGGCGGGCTGCGTTTTGGCCGGCGGTTTGAACGCGGGCACCGTGTTTACCGGACCGACGTCGAGCGCCCTGCAGCCTTTCGCCTGCGACTTGATGTTGGTGAAGACTTTGTTGCCGCTCGCGTCCACGCATTCGTAGATCTGCGCCTGGGCGTTGAAAGCTACAAGCAAGGTGGAAATCAGAAGAAATCGCATCGGTGTTCCGGTTGCTCCCGTTTGAGGCCCCTCCCGCGTCCGGTCGTCGGCCGAATCAAGCTAAGTCTATGTGAGGAAATCGAAAATAGCAATGCACCTTTATTGTGCACGCGCGCCAAGTTGGTGAAAAAAAGGGCGGGCCGGAGCCCGCCCTTGTGTCATCGTCCTTCCCGCGTCACAAACTGTAGTACATCTGAAACTCGATGGGGTGCGTGGTCATTCGGAAGAGCGTCACCTCGTCCATCTTGAGCGCGATGTAGGCATCGATCATGTCGTTCGAGAAGACGCCGCCGCGCGTCAGGAACTCGCGGTCCTTGTCAATGCATTCCAGCGCCTCGTCGAGCGAGGCGCAGGGATGCGGGATCTTCTTGGCGATCTCGGGCGGCAGATCGTAGAGATTCTTGTCGATCGGATCGCCCGGGTGAATCTTGTTCTGTATGCCGTCGAGCCCCGCCATCAGCATCGCGGCGAAGCCGAGATAGGGGTTGCACATGGGATCGGGGAACCGCACTTCGATGCGGCGCCCTTTCGGATTCGCGACCAGCGGCACGCGCACTGCAGCCGAACGGTTCCGCGAGGAGTATGCAAGATTGATCGGCGCTTCGAAGCCCGGCACCAGCCGCTTGTAGGAATTGGTGCCGGGGTTGGTGATCGCGTTCAGCGCCTTGGCGTGCTTGATGATGCCGCCGATGTAGTAGAGCGCGAGTTCCGAAAGGCCGCCATAACCGCTGCCGCTGAAGAGATTCTGCCCGCCCTTGGCGAGCGACTGGTGCACGTGCATGCCCGAGCCGTTGTCGCCTACCACCGGCTTCGGCATGAAGGTCGCCGTCTTGCCATAGGAATGGGCCACATTGTGCACGGCATACTTGAGGATCATCATCCAGTCGGCGCGCTTCACGAGCCGCTCGAACTTGGTGCCGATCTCGCACTGCCCGGCCGCGGCGACCTCGTGATGATGGACCTCACATTCGACGCCCATCTCTTCCAGCGCAAGCACGATGGCGGATCGAATGTCCTGCAGCGAGTCGACCGGCGGCACCGGGAAGTAGCCGCCCTTGACTGCGGCGCGGTGTCCCATGTTGCCGCCTTCGAACTCTTCGCTGCTCGACCAGGGCGCTTCCTCGCTCTTGATCTTCACGCACGATCCCGACATGTCGACCTTCCAGGTGACGGAATCGAAGATGAAGAATTCGGGCTCGGGGCCGAAGAACGCGGTGTCCGCGATGCCGGTGGACTTGAGATACGCTTCGGCGCGCTTCGCAATGGAGCGCGGATCGCGATCGTAGCCCTTGCCGTCGGCCGGCTCGATGACGTCGCACGTGAGGAGCAGCGTCGGCTCGTCGGTGAACGGATCCATGCGCGCCGTGTCCGGGTCGGGCATCAGCACCATGTCGGACGCCTCGATCCCCTTCCAGCCGGCGATCGACGAGCCGTCGAAAAAGTGACCATCGGAAAACTTGGCGTCCGTGAACGCTTTCACGGGAACCGATACGTGCTGCTCCTTGCCGCGCGTATCGGTAAAGCGGAGGTCAACGAACTTCACTTCGTTGTCCTTGATCATTTTCATTACGTCGGCGACGGCCATTCTTTTCTCCTGATAGGTTCAAACAGACGATAGCAGGGTCTTTTGGTCAGCACGAAGCGTGCCAGTACTCGGGCGTTGTGCCGCAGGGAGATTCGCGTGGGACGCGCAGGTCGTCGCACCGATATGGTGCGCGGTGCGACTGTAACGCACTACGTTGGTGCCTCATGTACTAAATCGGTGCCCGTGCAATAATCGCACTTTCTGGATGGAGACGCCATGGCCATCACCGAAATTCTCAAAACGGCACGGGAACGCGCAGAACGCATGGGACTGCCCTACGAGGGTGCCTTGCTGCCCCACGAGGCTTACGAAGTCCTGCAGTCGGCTCCCGCCGCAACGCTGGTCGACGTGCGCACTCGCGCCGAATGGGACTGGGTCGGGCGCATTCCCGGCGCCGTGGAGATCGAGTTGCTGACCTACCCCGGCAGTCGCCCCAATCCGTCCTTCCAAACGGAGCTCGAGCAGCGGGTGGACAAGGAAACGCTCGTGCTCTTCATCTGCCGCAGCGGCGGGCGGTCCCATAATGCTGCGCAGCTCGCGATGCAGGCGGGCTACACGCAGTGCTACAACGTGCTCGAGGGCTTCGAAGGCGACAAGAACGCGCAAGGCCACCGCAATACCCAGGGCGGCTGGCGCGCGCGCGGCCTGCCGTGGAGCCAGAGTTAGGGCGCCGCCGACCAGTTGACGAGCCCGACGTAGCCCGTCGAAAGGACGAGCACGCCGAACCCGATGCGGTACCAGGCGAAGACGCTGAAGTCGTGCGTCGCGATGTAGCGCAAGAGCCACCGCACGCACAGAAACGCGGAGACGAAAGCCGCTGCGAAACCGGTCGTGAAAAGTCCGACGTCGTGCGCGGCGAGCAGCGCGCGATTCGCGTAAAGATCGTAGGCGCCCGCGGCAATGAGCGTCGGCACCGCCAGAAAAAACGAAAACTCGGTCGCCGCGCGGCGCGAAAGCCCAAAAAGCATTCCTCCGATGATGGTCGCCCCGGCGCGCGAAGTTCCCGGTATCAGCGCAAAAGCCTGCGCGATGCCGACCTTGAGCGCATCCTTCCAGCTCATGTCATCGACGCTCTCGACGGCGCTGCGGCCGCGCCCGCGCTCCACCCACAGGATGACGAGCCCGCCCACGATGAAGGCGAGGGCGACGGCATGCGTCTGGAAGAGATGCTGCTTGATTGCCGAGCCGAAGAGGAGCCCCAGCAACGCCGCCGGCATGAAGGCAATCGCGAGATTCATGCCGAAGCGCCGCGCCACCGGGTCGCTCAGGAACGCGGTCGCAAGCCGGCCGAATCGCGCGCGGTATTCCCAGATGACGGCCAGCATTGCCCCGCTCTGGATGAAGATGCCGAACACTTTGCCGCGCGCATCGTTGAAGCCGAGCAGTTCGGAGACGATGATGAGGTGGCCGGTGCTCGAGATCGGCAGAAATTCCGTCAACCCTTCGACGACGCCGAGGACGAGAGCCTTGAGATAGATGGCCAGTTCCATTTCAGAAGCGCGCTATTCTACGCGAACTACTCGTAGCGCAGGGCTTCGATGGGCAGCAGTCGCGACGCTTTGCGCGCCGGATAGAAGCCGAAGAATATTCCGATCGTCGCCGCGAAGCTCACGGCGAGCGCAACGGATTCCGGCCGCAACTCGACCCGCCAGCCGGCAAGCTCGCTGATCGCATACGAGCCGCCCAGTCCGAGCACGACGCCGAGCAGGCCGCCGATCAACGCGAGCGTGATCGCTTCCACGAGGAACTGCATGAGAATGTCTTTGCCGCGCGCGCCCACCGCCATGCGGAGTCCGATCTCGCGCGTGCGCTCGGTGACGGAAACGAGCATGATGTTCATGATGCCTATACCGCCGACGAGGAGCGACACGGAGGCGACCGCGGCAAGCAGCAATGTCATGATCCGGCTCGATTCCTCCCGCGCGCTCAGCACTTCCGAGAGGTTGCGCAGCGTGAAGTCATCGTCCTGTCCGCGCTGCGTCAGCCGGTGACGCTGGCGCAGCAGCGACCGGATCTCGCTTTCGACCTCCGTCATGTTGGCGCCTTCCCGCACCTTGATCGAGATCGAGCTCACCGAGCGCAGCTTGGCGAGGTTGCCGCCCAGCACGCGATTGCGCGCGGTCGAAATCGGCATGAGCATGACGTCATCCTGATCCGCGCCCATGAGGCTCTGACCTTTCCTTTCCAGCACGCCGATCACCTGCATCGGCACCTTGCGCACGCGCACAATCTGGCCGATCGGATCGCTGTCGCCGAAAAGGTTGCGGGCTACCGTCTCTCCAAGCAGAACGACCTTCGTGGAACCGGTGAGGTCCGTCTGCTCGAACATCTTTCCGGCCGCGACGACCCAGTTGCGCGCCTCGAAGTACTCGAGCGTGACCCCGTAGAACACCGTCGACCAGTTGTTGCTGCCGGCAACGACGTGCCCGGTGCCGCGCAGCGCGGCGGCCGCCGCCTGAACGTCCGGAATCTCGCGTTGCAGCGCGTAGGCGTCGTCCTCCGTCAGCGAGGAGCGCGATCCAGCCCCCATGCGCACGCCGCCCGAGGTGACCGAGCCGGGTGTCAGGTAGATGAGGTTCGAGCCTAGGCTACGAATCTGCTCCTCGACCCGCGCCTGCGCCCCCGCGCCCACCGAGATCATCGTGATCACGGCCGCAACACCGATGATGATGCCGAGCATGGTGAGCGAACTGCGCAGCTTGTTGACGCGAAGCGCCCGCAGCGCGATCCGCACGCTCGCGACGATGTTCACACCGTTTCCTTCATCCACGGCCCCGCGGTCGAGGTGATCGCCTTCATGCCGCTTGCCGCGCCTGCAGGCGCGCCGCCATGGCCGCGGCATCGTTGGGATGCGCGACTCGCCGGTCCTCCACGACGCATCCGTCGCGGAAGCCGATGATGCGACCGGCGAAGTTCGCGATGTCCTGCTCGTGCGTGACGAGTACCACCGTCATGCCGTTGCGATTGAGCTGCTGCAGCAGCGCCATCACTTCGCAGCTCGTATGCGTATCGAGCGCGCCAGTCGGCTCGTCTGCGAGGATGAGAACCGGATCGTTGATGAGGGCGCGCGCGATCGCCACCCGCTGCTGCTGACCGCCGGAGAGCTGCGCCGGGTGATGATGCGCGCGATCGGCGAGCCCGACGCCGGCCAGACACGCGAGGGCGCGCCGCGTGCGCTCGGCGGCCGGGACGCCGCAATAGAGCAGCGGCAATTCCACGTTCTCCACGGCGCTCGTGCGGGGGAGGAGGTTGAAGTTCTGGAACACGAAACCGATGCGGCGGTTGCGAATCGCGGCGAGCGCATCGCCGGCAAGGCGCGAAACCTGCTCGCCGGCAAGAAAGTACTCGCCCGCGCTCGGGCTGTCGAGGCAGCCGAGCAGGTTCATGAACGTCGATTTGCCGGATCCGGACGGGCCCATGACCGCAACGAACTCGCCCGGCTCGATCGTCAGCGACACCCCGCGCAGGGCGTTAACATCATACGCGTCGAGCCGGTACACCTTCGCGAGATGACGCGTGACGATAAGGGGCGCGCTCATGCTTCCGGCAATTCCGCCGCGCTCAAAAGCCGAAGCGCGGGCCGCCGCCTTGCGCGCGGCTCTTCTGCGCTGTTGCCATGCCGATGATGACTTGTGCGCCTTCGCTCAACTCGCCCGCCCGGATCTCGGTATAGCTGCCGTCGCTCAGGCCCAAGCGCACATCGATCGGCACGGGCTGCCCGGACTCATCCACAATCCACACCCGGCCGCTCGCCGTTCCCCGCCCCGTCCGCGGCGCCGTCATGGCTTCATAGCGCGAGCGTTGCTCGGGAGTGAGGATCTCCGCGATACGCGCGCGCGACTCGGCACGCAGGCGCTCCACGTGCTTGCGCCGCGCATTGAGATCCTCGGTCTCGAGCGTGCGGATGCGGTCGCGCGTCTCGTTCAGGATCGCCTCGACCTTCGCCTGCTGCTCGGTGTTGAGATCGAGCGCCTGGGTGAGCCGCTCGCGGGCGGCCTGCGCGACCCGGCGGCCGCCGCCTTTCTCCTCGTCGATGGCCGCCGCGCGCACCGGTTCGCGGGCTTCGAAAGCGCCGGGGGGTCGAAAGCGCAGCGCCCCATTCGCCACCTTGAGCACGTTCTCCCGGTTATCGACGACGATCCGCACGTTGGCCGTCATACCCGGAAAGAGGATCAAGTCGGAATTCGAGGTCGTGATCACCGCAATGTAGGTGACGACGTTCTGCACGACCTGCGCCGCCTTGCGCACCTGGCTCACGCTGCCGTGGAAGGTGCGCCCCGGAAAGCTGTCCACGGTGAAGGTGGCGCTCTGCCCCACCCGGATGCGCCCGACCTCCGCCTCGTCGATCGAGGTCTCGACCTGCATCTCGCGCAGGTCCTGGGCGATGACGAAAAGCTCGGGCGCCTGCAGGCTCGCCGCAACGGTCTGCCCCGGCTCCACCGATTTTTTCACCACGATCCCGTCCACCGGCGCGCGAATCGACGTGCGGCTCAAATCGACCCGCGCCTGCGCGAGCTGCGCCTCGCGCTGCTTCACCAGCGCCTCGACGTTGTGGACCTGTGCCTGGGCGACCGCGAGCTGCGCCTCGGCGATCTTCACCTGCTCGCGCGCCGTGTCGTGAGCGGCCTGCGACTTCTCGAGCACTGCGGTCGAGATGAAATTCTTCTCGGCGAGCGTGCGATTGCGCGCGAACTCGCGCTGCGCGTCCGCGAGCGTCACTTTGGCGCGCGACACCTCCGCCTGCAGCGCGGCAACGTTGGCGCGCTGCGTGAGCACGGTGGCGCGAGCGGCTTCGAGGTCGGCCATCGCCTGGTTGACGCGCAGCGCGATCGAATCCGGATCGATCTGCGCAATGATCTGCCCCTTTTTCACCGGCGAGTTGTAGTCGGCATAAAGTTCCTTGATCTGGCCCGAGATCTGCGAGCCGACCTGCACCGATACGACGGGGCTTAACGTCCCGGTCGCCGATACGGCAGCCGTGATGCTGCCGCGCTCGACCTTCGCAAGACGGTATTCGGGCGCCGGCCGCAAGGAGCCCCATATGGCGTAGGCGACGCCTGCGCCCGCCAGGAGCAGCAGCAGGCCGATCAACAGCAGCGAACGTTTGCTCATCCCGGAACGCGGCGCGTCAAGTCTCGCATGCCGCATTCTACAGCGAGCTTAACCCGCTACGCGGCCAGCCGCCGCTGCATCTGTAACCAGGCGTTACCCTCCGACTGGACTAGCGGAACGGCGCTGGGCCTACGCGTGCGCTGGGGCGGCGCTGCTTCGCGTCGTTCAGTGAGAAGAGGCCGGTGTGTAAGGCACTGTAGGCGGAAGCGCGGGCCGCCGGGCAGGCGGGGGAAACTCGCGCACGAGCGCCTTTGCATGCTCCTCGAGCGCGTTGAGGAGGAGCAGACCCGCCAGTGTGCCCCGGGCTTTGAGTTCCGCGCCCAGTTCCCGCGCGCGCTTTTCGAGCGCCTGCGGCGGCGGGTCGGGCTCGCGCCCTTCCGCCGCGGCAAGGATCGCGCCGCGCAGGTAGTCGAGGAGAAGGGTCACATCGCTCTCACGGATCGCGCCGTGCACGAGGAGCCCCGGCTCCAGCGCCGCGAATGGATCGCGCGGTCGCTCCTCGTGAGCCAGAGTCGGCGCACTGCAGCCAAGGGCGAGTGCGAGGGCAGCGATATGCAGGAAGCGCATGGCTTGCTCCTTTGTCGAAGGCGCCGACAGCGTGATCGCTAGGCCTTGTTGTAGATCTCGCCGCCTTGCCGGATGAATTCGCTCGACTTCTCCTCCAGCCCTTTCTTCAGTGCTTCTTCTTCGGCGAGGCCCTGCTGCGCGGCGTAGTCGCGCACGTCCTGCGTGATCTTCATCGAGCAGAAATGCGGGCCGCACATGGAGCAGAAATGCGCGAGTTTGGCGCCTTCCTGAGGCAGCGTCTCGTCGTGAAACTGGCGCGCCTTGTCGGGATCGAGCCCCAGGTTGAACTGGTCTTCCCAGCGGAACTCGAAACGCGCCTTCGAAAGCGCGTTGTCACGGATCTGCGCGCCGGGATGCCCCTTCGCGAGGTCGGCGGCATGCGCTGCGATCTTGTACGTCATGATGCCGTCCTTCACGTCCTCCTTGTCGGGAAGCCCGAGGTGTTCCTTGGGCGTCACATAGCACAGCATCGCGGTGCCGTACCAGCCGATCATCGCAGCGCCGATAGCGGAAGTGATGTGGTCGTAGCCCGGCGCGATGTCGGTCGTGAGCGGTCCCAGCGTGTAGAACGGCGCTTCCTTGCAGTACTTGAGCTGGAGCTCCATGTTCTCGCGGATCAACTGCATCGGCACGTGGCCCGGCCCCTCGATCATCACCTGTACGTCGTGCTTCCACGCGATGTCGGTCAGCTCGCCGAGCGTTTTGAGTTCCGCGATCTGCGCCTCGTCGTTCGCGTCGTAAATCGAGCCCGGGCGCAGGCCATCACCCAGCGAAAACGCGACGTCATACGCCTTGAGGATTTCGCAGATTTCCTCGAAGTTCGTGTAGAGAAAGCTTTCCTTATGGTGCGCGAGGCACCATTTCGCCATGATCGAGCCGCCACGCGAGACGATGCCCGTCATCCGTTTGGCGGTGAGCGGGATGTAAGGGAGGCGCACGCCGGCGTGCACGGTAAAGTAATCGACCCCCTGCTCGCACTGCTCGATCAGCGTATCGCGGTAGATCTCCCACGTAAGCTCTTCCGCCTTGCCGTCCACCTTCTCCAGCGCCTGGTAGATCGGCACGGTGCCGATCGGCACCGGCGAATTGC
>CAMPGR010000083.1 GCA_946885605.1 uncultured Pseudomonadota bacterium | reverse complement strand
GGGTAAACCTTTGGGCAGCTGGCGTGGTCTTCTTCTCCCTTCCACGTGGTCTTCTTCTCCCTTCCAATAGGGAAGCTGTTTTTTTCGCTCCTCCCCCTTCAAGGGGGAGGTTGGGAGGGGGATGGGTTTTACTTCAACGCCGCCAGCACTTCGTTTGTGTTCACCACGTAACAGATCGTGGGGAGGATGCGGTTGATGGCGAAGTCGTGATTCTCGGCGGTGTTGCTTGCGACGCATTCGCGCGCGATGAAGACCCGGTAGCCCATGTCACTCGCGTGTCGGGCGGTCGCTTCCACCACCCAGTTGGTCCACAGGCCCGTCAGGATGACCGTGTTCGCGTCGTGATTCTGAAGCGCTTGCCCGAGGTTCGTGGTGAGAAACGGGTCCACGCAGGTCTTGTTGAGCACGAGCTCGTTCTCGAGCGGCCGCACTTTGGGGTGGATCGCAGCGCCCCTCGTCCCGAAGATGAGCTGGCGCGACTTCCGCAGCCCGTCCCAGAGCGGATTGTCCTGCGGGATGTCGAGGAAATCCGCACGCACTGAGGCGGTGATATGGATGACCGGCACCCGCTTGCGCCGCGCCGCCGCGATCACCGCCGCGATGTTCTCGAGAACGCGGTTCTCCTTGATCCCGGGCGTGATCTTCACCAGATCGTTCTGGACATCAAGCACGAGCACGGCCGCGCGCCGCGCGTCTATGCGCTTGTTCATGTCGCTCCTCCCTTCAGTTCTTCATTTCATCTTGATGCCGGCCCTCTGGATGACGCGCGCCCACAGCGCTTTCTCCTCGGCGATCAGCTTCGCGAACGCCTCCGGTGTAGAGCTCGCGCCCTCGACCGCGAGTTGAGTGAGGCGTCTCTTCATGTCCGGCGTATTGAGCGCGCGCACGAGCGCGTCGTTCACTTTCTCGACGATCGCCCGCGGTGTGCCTTTCGGCGCAAGGAGCCCATACCAACCGCCGGTCTTGAAGTCGAGGCCGCTCTCGGCGATCGTCGGCGTATCCGGCATAAGTGGCGAGCGCTTTGCGCCGCCCACAGCCAGAACGCGCACCTTGCCGCTCTTAAGGTGTGCAATCGCACCGGGCAGGCCGTTGAACATCATGTCGACTTCACCGGCCATGAGCGCCGTCATTGCCGGCGCCGCGCCCTTGTATGGCACATGAAGAATGCGTACATCCGCCGCGACGTTGAAAAGCTCGCCTGCCATGTGGATTCCGGTCCCGTTGCCGCCGGAGGAAAAATTCATCTTGCCGGGGCGCGCCTTGGCGAGCCCGACGAGCTGTTTCACGTTCCTGGCCGGCACACTCGGGTGCACCAGCAGCACGTAGGGCGCCGTCGCGACCTGCGCAATCGGCACGAGATCGGTAAGCGGATCGTACGGGGTGTTGGGATTGAGATTGGGCACGATCGCAAGCGGCCCCGAAAATCCGAAAAGCAGCGTATAGCCGTCAGGCGGCTGCTTCACGACGTAATCGGTTCCGATGAGACCCGCGGCGCCCGCCCGGTTTTCGATCACGATCGACTGCCCCAGCGTGCGCTCCATCCCCTGCATCACAGCCCGCGTGATGACATCCACCGGGCCGCCTGCCGAGGACGGCGCGATCACGCGCACCGGCTTCGCGGGATACGACTGTGCCGCCGCCATGCGCGAATCTTCGAAGCACAAAATGGCTGCCGCCGCCGCAAACAAAACTGAACCCAGGCGCTTCATATCTCCTCCTTCATAAGGTGGTTGTCCGCTGTAACCGCGGATTGATGACTGGCTATCCGGGACGAGGCGCCGGAATCGACCATCAGTTCGCTTTCACGCCTGTCGCCTTGACGACCTCCGCCCACGCCTTGACGTCGCGCTCCATCGCCTGCTGAACGTGCGCGGGGCTCATCGTCAAGGTCTCGGCGGCATTCTCGACGTAGATCTCCTTCGCCTTGGGCGTTTCGGAGGCGCGCGCGAACTCGGCGTTGAGGCGGTCGATGATGGCGCGCGGTGTGCCGGCTGGCGCCAGCACGCCGGAGATGACGGCGCCGCTCACGTCCCCCTTGACCGTTTCTCCGAGCGTTGGAATGTCGGGCAGGAACGGCGAGCGCTTGTCGGCCGCAAGCCCGAGCGCGACGAGCTTGCCCTTGCGCACGTGCTGGATGCTGGCGGGAATCGTCGCCATCACCATCGCAATCTCGCCGCCCAGCAGCGCGATCACCGGCGTGGCGCCCCCCTTGTAATTGACCGCGGTCACCTCGATGCCGGCGCGCAGGCGAAACTTCTCCGCGGTCATGTGCGTCACCGTGCCGACGCCGGAATTGCCGCACGTGATCCCGGGATGCTTCCTGGCGAGGGCGATCAGTTCCCGAACCGACTTGGCATTGACCGAGGGGTGCGCCACCAGCAGCAGCGGCGATGCGTTGACGGCGGCAACGGCGACGAAGTCGCGCAACGGGTCGTACGCCAGCTTGGAATAGAGCGAGCGGGTGATGGTGTGCGTCGAAAGATCGGTGAAGAGTAACGTGTGGCCGTCCGGAGCGGACTTCGCCACGTATTCGGCGGCGATGGTCGTGCCCGCGCCCGGGCGGTTTTCCACGACGACCTGCTGACCCAGGCTCTTCGTCAACTCGGCCGCGGCGGTACGCGAAAAGGTATCGGTTGCGCCGCCGGGTGGAAACGACACGATGAGCCGAACCGCTTTGGTCGGATACGCCTGTCCCGCGGCGCCACCCGAGAACAGCGCCAGGGAGAGCGCTATCAACGTGCTGCTCGATACGCGCTTCATTTCCACCTCCTCCTCTTCGCTTACATGACGATCACGACTCCACCGGCCACTTGAGCTTGGTGATGCTCTTCATGTCGAGCCGCCCCCGCACGCGCTCGCTCGCCGCGGCCACCTCGCGCAGGATCTCCGCCTCGCTCACCTTGACGAGATGGCCGTCGCGCAGCACCTGCTCGCCCCGCACGAAGACATGCTTCGCAGTGTTTCCCGTGGCGCTGTACACGAGATTAGAGACTGGGTTGTAAAGCGGCTGCCATTCGGGAAGCGTCGCGTCGAAGAGCACGAAGTCCGCCTCCTTCCCGGCTTCGATGGCGCCGACTCGATCGGCGATTCCCGCCCCGCGCGCGCCGTTGATCGTCGCCATTTCGAGCGCCTGCTCGGGCGGCATCACGCGCGGGTTCAGCCGAAGCTCCTTGTAACTGCCCACGCAGTAGCGCATCTCCTGCACGAGGTCCACGGTGCCGGAACTCGCGTGATCGGCCCCCAGGCTCACGTTGATGCCGAGCGCCATCAGCTCGGGATGATTCCCCATGGTCAGGTTGCCGTAGCCGTTGTGCAGAGAGGACGACGGGCAACACACGATGGTGGGCTTGCGGCGGGCCAGCATCGCGATTTCCTGCGGCTCGAGCCAGCCGCCGTGCAGGATCAGCATCTTGTCGTCCAGCACGCCCAACGACTCCAGGCGCTCGATCTCCGGCTTGCCGAACTGCACCACGCTCGCATCGTGCGTGAAATACGAATAGCACGCGTGCGTCTGCAGGATCGCGTCATGCCGCACCGCAATTCGCTTGAGCGCCAGGATCAATTCATCCGAGGAGTTGTTCATCCCGCGAAACGAGGCGCTCACCGTCAGCCGGTCCGCGTGCCTGCCGGGGTACTTGTCGAACAACGCTTCGGTCTTGGCGATGCAGCGCGCGGTATCCTCGATCATGCGCGGCGGCATGATCCCGGTGACCGCCTTGTTGCGATCGAAACAGCTCACCGCCAGCACCATGCGCATGCCGGCGCCGAGCACCGCGTCGACGGTCGCATCCGGATAGTAGTTGCCCGGCTCGATGTAGCAGGTGACGCCGTGGCGCAGCATCTCCATCGCGGCCAGCATGACGCTCACCCGCACGTCGTGCTCGTCCATCGCCGCCTCGTAGGGGTACATGTGCCCGAAGAGAAACTCCTGCGCGTTCGCTTCGTCCGCAAGGCCGCGGGCGAGGTGAAAGGATGAATGAAGGTGGTTGTCGATGAGCCCGGGCGTTGCGACCGTGCCGCGGCCGTCCACGACGCGCTTCGTGCGCCAGTCACGCTCGATCGCGTTTGTCTTTCCGACCGCGACGAACTTGCCGTTTGCGACGGCGACTGCCGCATCGCGAATCACCCGCCGCTCGCGGTCCACCGTGATCAGCCAGTCGATGTTCCTGACCAGCAGCTCGGCTTCTCGTGCTGCTGACGTGCTCTCTACCAAGCGCTCCTCCATGTTCGTGTATTCGCTTGTGGCCGGCCATTGCGGTGCTTTGCGCGGGCGGCATTTTTCCTACGGCTTCGGAAAGCTAATACAATCCGTCGGCGCCAGCAAGCACATCGCGCATAGTCCGGCCGGCGCCACAACATGAAAACGATCGATACACGCGCCCATCATCGAGCGCGCCACCGCATCGCCGTAAGCGCAGCGAAGCTCAACGAGTGCTGATGTTCGACTGGTGGTGGGCCTCTCTCGCGCTCGGCGCCTTCGTCGGCTTCTTCAGCGGACTCCTCGGCATCGGTGGCGGCGCGGCGATCGTGCCCATGCTCGCGTTCATTTTCGCGGCCAAAGGCTTCCCTTCCGAACTCGTCGTCCACCTTGCACTGGGGACGGGGATGGCGACGACGGTTTTCACCGCCGCCTCCAGCGCCATCAGCCACCATCGTCTCGGCGCGGTGAACTGGATCGTGCTGCGGACCCTGGCGCCCGGCATCGTTGCGGGCACCTTCGGAGGCGCGCTGCTCGCGGGCATTCTCGATCTTCGCGTGCTGAGCGTGATTTTCACCGCGCTCATCTATTATCTCGCCACGCAGATGCTGCTCGATCGCAAGCCTGAAAGCGCGCGCGCCATGCCCGGCGTGGGCGGCGCGCTCCTCGCGGCCGGCGCGATTGGATTGATCTCGAGCTTGACCGCTACCGGAGGCGCGGCGCTCGTCGTCGCCTTTCTCGTGCGCCGCGATGTGCGCATCCACGAAGCGATTGGCACCGCGGCCGCCATCAGCTGGCCGCTCGCCGTCTTTGGCACCGTCGGCTACGTCGCTTCCGGCGTCCGCGTCACGGGGTTACCCCAATACAGTCTCGGCTACGTGTATCTGCCGGCAATGCTCGCCATTGCGGCAGCCAGCATGCTGATGGCGCCGGTCGGCGCGCGGCTCGCGCACCGCACGCCGGGCAAGCGGCTCAAGAAAATTTTCGCGGTGGTGCTCTTTGCGCTCGCAACCAGCATGCTGCTGCGGTTTATGTAGACCCCGCCAGGAACTGTGGCGCGAAGCGCCTCTCAGTCAAACCACGCCGTCCGCGCGGAGCCGTGCGATTTCCGCGTCGCTCATACCCAGCAGGCCGCGCAGGATTTCATCGGTGTGCTCGCCCAGCGTAGGCGGCGGCGCCTTGAATTCGAGCGGTGTGCCGGAAAAGCGGATCGGGCTCGCGACGAGCGGAACCTTGCCCGCGAGCGGGTGATCGAGCTCGATCTTCATGCCGCGCGCGATGACCTGCGGCTCCTCGAAGACCTGCTCGATGTTGTTGATCGGCCCGTTCGGGACTCCGGCAGCTTCCAGCGCCCCCACCCATTCGTGCGTCGTGCGCCGGGCAAACACATCGTTCAGCAGCGGCACGAGTTGCGTGCGATTTTCCACGCGCTTGCCGTTCGTCTCGAACCGCGGGTCTGCGGCGAGATGCTTGCAGTCCGCCGCCTCGCAGAACTTGGTGAACAGGTTGTCGTTGCCGCAGGCGAGGATGATGGCGCCGTCGCGCGTGTTGAAAGTCTGGTACGGCACGATATTGGGGTGCGCGTTGCCGAGCCGGCCCGGCACTTCGCCGCTCGCGAGATAGTTCATGGCCTGGTTGGCGAGAAAGGCAACCTGGGTGTCGAGGAGCGCGAGATCGATATGCTGGCCCGCGCCCGTGCGCTCGCGGTGCGCGAGGGCGGCGCACACCGCGATGCTCGCATACATGCCCGTCATGATGTCGACGATCGGCACGCCCACCCGCTGCGGGCCGCCGCCCGGCAGACCGTCGCGTTCGCCGGTGATGCTCATGAGGCCGCCCATGCCCTGGATCATGAAGTCGTAGCCGGGCCGCTCGCGGTACGGGCCAGTGTGGCCGAAGCCGGTGACCGAACAGTAAACGAGACCGGGGTTGAGCGCCTTGAGATCGTCGTAACCGAGCCCGTAGCGCGCGAGATCGCCGTATTTGTAGTTCTCCAGCAGCACGTCGCACTGCGCCGCGAGCTTGCGCACGAGTTCCTGGCCTGCGGCAACGGAAAGATTGACGGTGATCGACTTCTTGCCACGGTTCGCCGCGAGGAAATACGCGGATTCCGTCGTATCCTTGCCCTTCGGGTCCTTGAGCCACGGCGGGCCGAACGCGCGCGAGTCGTCCCCCTTCCTGGGGCGCTCGACCTTGATCACTTCGGCGCCGAGATCGGCGAGATTCTGACCGGTCCACGGCGCGGCGAGCACGCGCGAGAGATCGAGCACTCTGATATGCGATAACGGTCCCGCCATGTTTTCCTCTGCTTAGGGGTCAGGCCCCATGTGGGGTTTGACCCCGATTTAACGGCCGACGAACTTTGGCTTCTTTTTCTTGATGAAGGCTTCGTAGCCGATGCGGTAGTCCTCGGTGTTGAAGTAGGCAAAGTTCTCCTCGATCTCCGCCTCGGTAAGAGGCGCGGGCTGCGGCGTGAGCCGCCGCACGAACCGCTTGTGCCAGCGCGCAACCAAAGGCGCACCCTCCGCGATGCGCTGCGCCGCGGCCCGCGTCTCCGCCTCGAGCGACGCATCGGGGACGACGCGGCTCAGCAGTCCTTTCGCGTAAGCCTCGTCTGCGCTCCACACACGCCCTTCGATCAGGATCTCGAGCGCCGCGGCACGACCGACGACGGGGAGTAAAGCCCGCAGCTCGTCGTACGCGATCGGAAAACCGAGCCGGTTGATCGGCACGCCGAAGCGCGCCGCCGCACCGGCGATGCGAAGGTCGCACTGGCACGCGATCTCGAGCCCGCCGCCCACGCACGGGCCGTGGATCATAGCGATCGTCGGATGCCGACATTGGTCCAGCGCCTCGAGCGCGCCGTACACGAGCTCGCGGTGATAGCGCTTGCCCTGCTCGACGTTATCGCGGACGGTTGCGAACTCCGCGATGTCCGCGCCCGCAGCGAACGCCTGCTCGCCTGCGCCGCGCAACACCACGCACCGCAGCGCATCATCAGCCGAGAGCGCCGCCATCGCGCGTGTGAGCGCCTGCCACATCGCGACCGTAAGCGCATTGAGCTTGCCCGGGTTGCTCAGCGTGACGGTTGCGATGGCGCCTTCGCGTGCGACGGATACGTTTGCGCTCATTTTCGCTGCGAGAGAAAGGCCGCCATTTTATCCGAGTTACGCGATGACGCCGCGTAGCGCGCGCAGCGCGATCAGAGCGATCATCCCGGTCACTACGCCGATGAAAAGATTCCTGCGGCTGAAGTAAAACGCGAGCAGCGCAAGCGCGCAGGCGGCGAGCCGGTCGGCGAGCAGCGTTTGGGCCAGCAATCCCGTCGGCATGACGATCACCCGCATGATGAGCCCGGCGATCATCGCGTACGCGACGCATGCCACCCAGTTGAAGAGCTCGCTTTCCACCCGAATGCGGCCGGAGAGAACGACCCCGAGCCCGCGCCACACGTAGGTCGCTCCGCCACTCGCGATGACGAGCCAGAGATCAGCCGTCTCGGCGCTCATGCTTTCCGTAGCCTTTCTGGAGGAAGTAGGCGAGCGTTCCCCCGACCAACCCCGCGAGCAGCACGCTCCACTGCGGGCTCACGAGATGCATGAGCGGACCCGCAAGCGCCCCGCATGCGAGCGCAGCGGCCGCGAGCGCCGTGCGCGCGTCGCCGATCAGGATGACGAAAAAGTAAACCGGGGCGAGGAACACAAACCCGAGCCGCACGGTCTCGGAAAATCCGCCCGCCAGGTAATAGCCGAGCGCGGTCGCCAGGATCCCCGCTGCCCAGCACGCTGCGGCGAAGCCGATGAAGTAAGGAAAGCGCGCCACGTGCGGCATGTCGCGGCACGCGCGCATGGCCCAAGCCCATCCCGTCATGGCGATCACCTGTGCCCCGAGGTAAACGGCAGCGCGCGAGTAACGCGGATGGCGGATCACGGGCATGAGCGTCATGGCCATCGGCAGGAAGCGGGCGCTCGTCAGCATGACGGCGAGCACGGTGAGGTAGCCGGGTGCGCCGCTCGCATGCATCTCGAGCAGCACGATCTGTCCGGGCAGCGCCCAGATTCCGACAGTGCAGGCGAGCGCGAGCCAGACGCTGAAGCCGTGCTCGAGCGCAAACGCGCCGAAGCCGATCATGCCGGCGGCGAGCACCGCGGCCGGCACGCCGAGCGCATCTTTCACGCCCTCGAGAAAAGCCGCCGACAGGACAGGCTCGCGCACGGGGTAGCGGGTTGACATTCAGCGAGCGTGCGAGTTACCGTGCGCGAAAATCATCAAGTCCGCGGAGTGTAATCGGAGCACTGCCGCGTGTCATCGCCAAAACAGGAGGAAATCACATGAAACGCTTGTTGCTTGCTGTCGGTGTGGGCTGCTCTCTCGCTGCTCATGCGCAGGATTATCCGTCGAAAGCGATCAATATCACGGTGCCGAACCCGCCCGGCGGCATGAATCAGATCCATGCGCAGCCGCTCTCCTCCGTGCTCGAGAAGCTCACCAAGCAACCAGCGCCGGTCATCAACCGTCCCGGCGGCACGGCAGCGGTCGGCACGGCGTACGTCGCGAACCAGCCGCCCGACGGCCATAACATCCTCGTCACGACGCCGAATCTCTATCTCGTGATCGAGAAGGACAAGCTCTACGGTATCAAGACGCCTTTTACGCTGGACCAGATCGCGCTCATCGCGCTGCTGAGTGCCGATCCCCTCATCATGACGCTGCACCCCGCTCTCCCCGTGAAGAACGTGAAGGAGCTGATCGCGCTCGCCAAGTCGCGTCCCAACGAGCTCGTGTTCTCCACGTCGGGCCCGTACGGCATCACGCACACGCCGATGGCGATGTTCCTCGATGCGACCGACACGAAGATGCGTCATCTGCCGACAACCGGCGGCGGGCCGGCGATCACGCAAGCGCTCGGCGGCCATTCGCAGGTGACGGGCGGCGGGCCGGCCGCGATCTACCCGCACGTTCAATCCGGGAAGCTGCGCGCCATCGCGAGCTGGGGCTTGAAGCCGTATCCCGACTTCCCCGACGTCCCGACCTTCAAATCGATGGGCATCGACATCGAAGCGTATCTGTGGGTCGGGCTCTTCACCACCGCCGGCGTGCCTAAGTCCACCTTCACCAAGATGCGCGAGCTCATCCGGAAAGCCGCCGCCGACCCGAGCTTCAAGGAAGCGCTCCAGAAGGCGCACGTCGTGCCGGACTACCGTGAAGGCGCCGAGTTCAAGGCCTTTTTCGATGCCGATTACAAGCGCATGGCTGCCGCGATCAAGAAGATCGGCAAATTGTAAGGCAGGCTCGGGGTCCGTTACTTGGGGTCTGGCCCAGGGTGAGGATGATGAAGATCAAGCGCATCGAGCCCATCGCGGTGAGCCTCCCGATGGTGAAGCCCATCAAGATGGCGTTCGAGGAGGTCGCTCGCGCCGAAAACGTGCTGGTGCGGCTCGAGACGGACGACGGCGTTGTTGGCTGGGGCGGCGCGGCGGCGGCCCCCACGATGACGGGCGAAACGGTTGCCAGCATGACCGCGGCGATCCGTTACCTCGCGCCTAAGCTCGAGGGCATGCCGCCCGATGACATCGCCGCGATCATGGCGCGCGCCGGGAATTACCTTTATGGCAACCAATCCGCGAAGTCCGTGATCGAGATCGCGCTCCACGATGCGCTTGGCCGCACCCAGGGCAAGCCGGTTCACGATCTCCTCGGCGCCAAGCGACGCGAGCGCGTGCCGATACTGCGCATGGTCGGCACCGGCAAAGGTATCGCGGCGGATGTCGAGGAAGCGAAACGGGCGCGCGCCGAAGGGCACGTCGCGTTCAAGATCAAGGTCGGCGTAGGGGATCCGCATGATGACGCGGAACGCACACGCGCCATTTGTGCCGCGCTCGACGGCCGCGATCTCCTGATCTGTGCCGACGCCAACCAGGGCTACACGCCTGAACAGGCGGTCCGCTACGTGCGTGAAGTGGACGGCACAACGCTCGCGTTCTTCGAGCAGCCGGTGGCCGCGCGCGATATCGAAGGCATGGCCCAGGTTGCGCGCGCGAGCCGCATTCCCATCGGCTGCGACGAAGGCCTGCATACGCTCGACGACGTGCGCCGCCATTACGATGCCGGCGCGGCGGGCGGGTTCAGCCTGAAGACGATCAAGCTCGGCGGCCTGGGGCCGGTGATGGAGGCGGGGCGCCTTTGCGAACGACTTTCGCTGAAGATCAACCTCGCCTCCAAGATGGCGGAGACGGGAATTTCGTCGGCTGCGCTGCTGCACCTCGCCGCCGCGCTCCCCGCGGTCGATTGGGGCGTTGGCTTCTCGAGCCAGTACCTTGTGGACGACATCCTGAAGACGCCGCTCGGCTTTTCAGCCGGTCACGTCTCCGTGCCGTCAGGCGCGGGGCTCGGTATCGACGTGGACGAAGCGAAGGTGCGCCGCTACGCGCGCGAGATGTAGAACTATAGCTTGATCTTCGGATCGAGCCAGTCGCGCAGGCTGTCGCCGAAGAGGTTGAACGCGAACACGCCGAGGCTGATCGCGATCCCGGGGAATACGATCATCCACGGCGCCTGCTGGTAAAAGTCCGCCGCCGAGCCCGAAAGCATGAGCCCCCACGACGGCGTCGGTTCCGTAACGCCCAATCCCAGGAACGAGAGCGAAGCTTCCGACAGGATCGCTTGCGCCACGAACGCGGTCAGCATGATGAGGTATGGCGCAACGACGTTCGGGATGATGTGGCGGAAGATGATGCGCGTGTGGCTGTAGCCCGCGGCGCGTGCGGCGTCGATGTACGGAAGCTCGCGGATCGCGAGCGCGGAGGAGCGCACGACGCGCTCGACCCGCGGCAGCATCGGCACGGCGATGGCGATGATGAGATTCACGTCGATCCCGAGCACGACGTTGTTGCCGAGCACAGCCACCACCGTAATGGCGAGCACGATAATGGGAAACGACAACAGGACGTCCATGATGCCCTGGATAAAGAGGTCGGTCTTGCCGCCGAAGTAGGCGGAAGAGACGCCGATGATCGCACCGAGCGTGGAGCCGAGAAGCGACGCGATAAAGCCGATTGCGAGCGCGGTGCGCGCGCCGTAGATCACGCGCGAGAGCACGTCGCGCCCGAACGAATCCGTGCCCAGCCAGTGCTCGGAGGACGGAGCGGCGAGCATCGCAGCATAGTCCACCGTGAGCGGGTCGTAAGGTGCGACCCACGGCGCGAACACCGCACAGACGGCCATCAGCACGATGACCGCAAGTCCGGCGGCGCCGAGCGGCTGCTGCACCATGAACTGCACGACCGGATGCCGGCGCTTCGGCACCTTGTAGGCGATCGCTGCGGTGGGCACCGTCATTTCATTCATGGCTCGCGCCGTTAGCGGTAGCGTATGCGCGGATCGAGCAGCGCGTAGAGCATGTCGATCACGAAGTTGATCAGGACAAAGAAGACGGCCACGAGCAGCACCAGCCCCTGGATCATGGTGAAGTCGCTGCGCGCCACGGCCTGCACGAAGAGCTTGCCGATGCCGTTCAGGTTGAACACCTGCTCCGTCACGACGAGCCCGCCGATCAGGAAGGCGAACTCGAGCCCGATCACCGTCACGACCGGCAGCATGGCGTTGCGCATCGCGTGGCGCGCGACGACGAGCCGCTCCATCACGCCTTTCGCGCGCGCGGTGCGAATGTAGTCCTCCTGCAGCACTTCCAATATCGAGGAACGCATCATGCGCGTGGCGACCGCCGAATAGCGATAGCCGACGGCGAGCGCCGGCCAGACGAGCTGCGAGAGGTTCTCCCACGGATCCTCCCACATCGACGTGAACGTGAGCGGGGGAATCCATGAAAAGTAAGTGAGGAGCAGCAGGATGACGATCATGCCGAGCCAGAACGAGGGCACCGCAAGCCCCGCGATCGAGAACACGCGGATTGCCTGGTCGATCCACGTGTCCTTGAAGATCGCGGAGAGCGTGCCGAGCGGCAGCGCGAGCAGGATCGCGAGTATCGTCGCCATGATGGCGACCTGAAGCGAAAGCTCGAGCCGGATCCCGATCTCGTAGAGGACGGGCTGACCCGTCCACATCGAGTAACCGAAATCTCCGTGCAGCACGCCGCCCATCCACTTGAAGAACTGCACGTAGAGCGGCTTGTCGAGCCCGAGGCGAGCGCGCTCCGCCTCGACGATTTCCTTCGAGATGTTTGCGCCGCCCGCGTCCCCGAGGAGCATGGTGGCGACCGGGTCGCCGGGCATGAGCCGCAGCAGGAAGAAGACGAGGATCGCGACGCCGAGCAGCGTCGGGATCATCAGAAGAATGCGCTGGAGCGTGTAGCGCAGCACTTCAGCCGGTTACTGGTCCAGCCACACGTCCGCCAGGTCCTGCCCCACGTAGTGACTCGGCGTGACGTGCCAGCCTTTGAGCGGCCGGTGATGCACGATGATACGGTGCCACCAGATCGTCGGAATGGTGTACGCCTGCTCCAGCGCGCGCTTCTCGAACTCGCGGAGGATCGCATAGCGCTTCTTCGTGTCGAGCTCGCCCGATTGCTTGTCGTAGAGATCGTCGAGCACGCGGTCGGTCTGCTGGGCGTAGTTGATCGCCGAGCGGTCGTGCGACAGATACTTCTGGAGCTGCAGGTTGGGCTCGTCCATGAAGTCGCAGTTGAAATCGAGCGCGGCATCGAACGTCGGATTGTCGCGCTGCTGCGCGGCGAGATAGAGCCGCGTCTCGAGCTGCTCGTGCTTCACGTTCACGCCGATCTGCCGCCACTGGTCGATGAGGAACACACCGACGGGGGTGTAGGGCATGGCGACGTTGCGGTTGGTGAGCGTGAAGGTCAGATTCGGCACGCCGGCCGCCTGCAGGAGCTTCCGCGCCTCGGCGCGCGAGGCATTGACGTCCTTCGAGAAGCCGGGCATCTGCACGAGCTCCTTCTCCGACGCAGCGAGGTCATAGCCGGGACGCAGGATGCCGCCCACGTGACGCACGAGCGCCACCTTGGAGAGGGCCTGTGCGCCGCCCCAGCGGTCGATCGCGAGCGACAGCGCGCGGCGCACGCGCGCATCGTCGAACGGTTTCTTCTTGGTGTTGAATGTCACCACCAGCGAGCAGACCCACGGCATCTCCTGCACCACCGCCTTGTTGCCGAGCGCCTTCACGATGCGGTCGCGGTCCGCCGGCGACTGGCCGCGGAATTCGGCGAGCACCTCGCCCGCCGAGAGCGCGTTCACCATCGGCGCGCCGCTGATGAATATGGCGACATAGCCGTTCAGATACGGCTTCCCTTTTTCGAAGTAGCCGTCGAACTTGCGTCCGGTCCAGTGCGAGCCCGCGACGTGGCCGGCGAAGGTGAACGGGCCGGTGCCCAGAATATTGCGTTCCGGAAAGCGGGGATCCTGCTTGAGCTTCGCCGCGCTGTACACGCAGTCCCAAGGGCTTGCGAAGTTGGCGAGCATCGAGGCGTTGGGCTTCTTCAGCTTGAAGACCACCGTGAGCGGATCGGGCGTCTCGATGGACGCGATGTCGGCATAGCTCGCCTGACGTACCGAGCGGACCCCGGCTGGCGGATTGCGCAGCCGGTCGTAGGTCGCCTTGATGTCCTCGGAGCTCAACGTCGAGCCGTCGTGGAACTTGACGCCCTTGCGCAGCTTGAAGGTGTAGGTCAGCCCGTCCTTCGACACGGTCCATGACTCGGCGAGATCGCCTTTGATCGCGGGATACTTCGCCGTGTCGAATTCGAGCAGCGTCGAATAGTGCGGGCGCACCGGATGGATGAAGGCGAACGACGTTTGGGCGTGACAATCGTAGTTCGGGGGCTCGGCGCTCACCGCGAACTTGAGCACCCCGCCCGCTTTCGGCGTATCCGCGGCAAGGGCGCTCGTGGCGAAGAATGCCGCCGCACTCAACAGCAACGCAGTCACTTTCATGTGCCCTCCTCCTGTTCTTTATGATGACTGACGAGTGTGAATCAGAGCCGGATGCAGGCCGCGTAATGCCGGGGCCGCACTTCCCGCAATTCGGGAACCGCCATCTTACACGCTTCCGTCGCGAGCGGGCAGCGCGTATGGAAGACGCAGCCGGGTGGCGGATTGAGCGGGCTCGGCACTTCCCCGCCGAGCACGCGCGACACGCGCTTCGCCTCCAGCGCGGGATCGGGTATCGGCACGGCGTCGAGCAGGGCCCGGGTGTAGGGATGCTGCGGGTCGGCGTAGAGCGTATCGCGGTCCGCGATCTCCATCACCTTCCCGAGGTACATCACGATCACGCGGTCGGAGATGTGCCGCACCACCGCCAGGTCGTGCGCGATGAAGAGGTACGTGAGCCCGAATTTGTGCTGCAGCTCTTCAAGCAGGTTGATGATCTGCGCCTGGATCGAGACATCGAGCGCGGAAACGGGCTCGTCGCATACGATGAACGACGGCTGCATCGCAAGCGCGCGCGCGATGCCGACGCGCTGGCGCTGGCCGCCGGAGAGCTCGTGCGGGTAGCGCTCCGCCATGTACTCGAAAAGCCCCACTTGAGTGAGGAGCTCCACGGCGCGGCTGCGCGCCGCTTTGCGTCCTGCCGCCAGCCGGTAGACGAGCATCGGTTCGGCGATGATGTCACCCACCGTCATGCGCGGATTGAGCGAGCTGTACGGATCCTGGAAGATGACCTGGATCTGGCGACGGTAGCGCTTGAGCGCATTACCATGAGCGTGTGTCACGTCCTCGCCGCCAAAGACGAGCTGGCCCGAGGTCGCTTCTTCCAGGCGCAGCAGCGTACGCCCAACCGTCGTCTTGCCGCAGCCCGACTCGCCAACCAGACCCACCGTCTCGCCGCGGAACACTTCGAACGAGAGTCCGTCCACCGCGCGCACGACCGTCTGTTCCCGCTTGAGAAGTCCCAGCCCGGCGCTGACCTCGAAATAGGTGCGCAGCTCACGCACCTCGAGCAGCGGCTTCGATTTGTCGAGCGCCTTGGGCGCCGGCGCCTGCGGGTTCGCGCTCTGCAAGCCGAGTCCTGTCGGCCCGACCTGCGCCATTTCCTTCGCCCGTATGCACGCCGAGTAATGATGAGGCTCGACCTGCGCGAGCGGCGGCGGCGCTGCGACGCACGCATCCAGACGGGCAGGACAGCGCGGTGCAAACCGGCAGCCGGCAAGCGGATCGAGGAGATTGGGCGGCAGCCCTTCGATGGTTTCGAGCCGCCGGCCGCGCGGCTTGTCGAGCCGCGGCACCGAGCGCAGGAGCCCCGCGGTGTAGGGATGGAGCGGTCTTGCGAACACGTTCTCTGCACTGCCCTGCTCAGCCATGCGCGCCGCATACATGACGTTCACGCGGCCGGCGTAACGCGCGACGATCCCGAGATTGTGCGTGATGACGACGAGCGCAATCCCGAGGTCGCGCGAGAGATCCTTCATGAGCTTCAGGATCTGCGCCTGGATCGTGACATCCAGCGCGGTCGTCGGCTCGTCCGCGATGATGAGCTTCGGATTGCACGAGAGCGCGATAGCGATCATCACGCGCTGGCGCATGCCGCCCGAGAACTGGTGTGGATACTGGTCGAGCCGCCGCTCAGGGTCGGGGATGCCGACCATCTTCAGCAGGTCTACCGCGCGCGCCCGCGCGGCTTCCTGGCTCATCCCGAGATGGATCAGGAGCGGCTCCATGATCTGGAAGCCGATCGTGAGCACGGGATTGAGCGAGCTCATCGGCTCCTGGAAGATCATCGCGATGTCGCGTCCGCGAATCTCGCGCATGTCGTCTTCGCTGAGATCCAGCAGATTGCGGCCCTGGAAGAGGATGCGGCCCGCGACGATGCGGCCCGCCGGCTTTGCGAGCAGCCGCATGATCGCGAGAGAGGAGACCGACTTGCCGCACCCCGACTCGCCCACGAGGGCGACGACTTCGCCCGCCCTTACCTTATAGGAGATGCCCTCGACCGCGCGCACGACACCGCGCGTGGTGACGAAATGAACGTGCAGATCCTCGACTTCGAGCAGCCACGGACTCTGCGTTGCCGGTGCCCGCGCCGCCGGAGTCGCAGTCGGTAGATCCATCCTCTGGTGGTGGTAATCGTTATGAGGGCGGTTCGAGGCTATTGAGCGCCTGCTCGCTTGTCAAGCACAGCGGTCAACTGCCGGGCGGATTCCTGAGGGCCTGCTGCAGGACGCGTGCGAGGTGCCGCGCTTCGCGTCGCGCGCCGTCGTGAATCTGGTGGCGGCAACTCGTCCCGTCGGCGATGAGGAGCGTATCCGCATCCGCCTTGCGCACCGCGGGCAGCAAAGCAAGCTCGCCCATCTTCATCGAAACGTCGTAATGCTCGGCGTCGAAGCCGAAGCTCCCGGCCATGCCGCAGCAGCTCGATGCGATCGTCTCCACCTCGAGCCCGGGGATCAGCGCGAGCGTTTTCTGCACGGCCGGCATGACCGCGAACGCTTTCTGATGGCAATGACCGTGCAGCAGCGCTTTCTTCTGCGGGAGCGATTTCAGTTCGAGAGCGAAGCGGCCTGCATCGATCTCGCGCGCGATGAATTCCTCGAAGAGCAAGGCGTTGAGCGCCAGTTCCGCCGTTTCGGGGCGAGGCAGCATCGAGAGGAACTCATCGCGCAAGCCGAGCAGGCACGAAGGCTCGAGCCCGACCACCGGCACGCCGCGCTCGATGTAAGGCGTGAGCGCCGAGAGCATGCGCCGGGCCTCCGCCTTCGCTACGTCCACCAGGCCACTTGCTAGAAACGTGCGGCCGCAGCAGAGCGGGCGGTCGTTGTTCGCAGCGCTGGGCAGATGGACGGTGTACCCGGCGGCTTGCAGGACCTCGAGCGCAGCGCGCGCGTTTTCGGGCTCGAAGTAGTTGTTGAAGGTGTCGATGAAGAGGGCGACTTCGCGTGGGGG
>CAMPGR010000082.1 GCA_946885605.1 uncultured Pseudomonadota bacterium | reverse complement strand
AAGCAGGCGAGCGCCCTTCCCGGGAAGCGGCAGCGTCTATTGAAGAGGCGCAGGCCATTCCGGACAACGCTGGCGCTGTTCCCGCGCCGCAACCCGCCGCCTCGCGAGCAACGGAGCCAGGGCCGGTGCAGCCTTCGGCTATCTGGAATTTCCTGTTCGGCGGCAACACGCTGGTCCGTTTCGGCATCGTCGTGCTCTTCTTCGGTGTGGCGTTCCTGCTCAAGTACGCGGCCGAGCATACGAGGCTTCCGATCGAGGTTCGTTTGAGCGGTGTCGCGCTCGGCGCCATCGTGCTCCTCGCGATTGGCTGGCGGTTGAGGCTCAGGCGCCCGGGGTACGCCCTCATCATGCAGGGCGGCGGCATCGGCGTGCTCTATCTCACCGTGTTCGCGGCGTTCCGCATCTGGCAACTGCTGCCGCCAGGCCTGGTGCTCGCCCTGCTGGTCGCGATGGCGGTTTTTTCCGCGATGCTCGCCGTGCTGCAGGATTCGCGTTCGCTCGCCGCGGTCGGCATATCGGGCGGATTTCTCGCACCGGTGCTTGCTTCCACCGGCGGCGGGAGCCACGTGATGCTGTTCTCGTTCTATGCGCTCTTGAACCTCGGGATCCTGTGCATCGCCTGGTACAAGGCGTGGCGTGTGCTGAATCTCCTGGGCTTCGCGTTCACATTCGTGATTGGTCTTGCATGGGGCAGCCGCTATTATCGCCCGGAACTCTTGGCGACGACGGAACCGTTCCTCGTTCTGTTCTTCGTCTTCTATGTCGCGATAGCGGTGCTGTTCGCAATCCGGCAGGAAACGAGCATCAGGAGCCGGGTCGACGGCACCATCGTCTTCGGCACGCCGCTCATCGCATTCGGTCTGCAGACCGTGCTCGTTCGCAACATCGAGTATGGCGCCGCGTTTTCAGCGCTCGCCGTGAGCGCCTTCTACCTCGCGCTCGCCAAGGTGCTCTATGGGCGCAGGGGAGATACGGTGCGGCTGCTCGTCGAAGCCTTCATCGCGCTGGGCGTTGCCTTTGCAACGCTCGCGATCCCGCTCGGGCTCGACGGCCGCTGGACCTCTGCCGTCTGGGCGCTCGAAGGCGCGGCCATCGTGTGGATCGGCGTGCGTCAGGAGCGCCGTCTCGCGTGCGTGTTCGGCGTGCTGCTGCAGTTTGCCGCGGGCGTCGCATTCCTGCTCGATACGCACTCACCCGCCGGGCTCCCGGTGATGAACAGCGCCTACCTCGGAAGCGTCTTCGTGGGCACGGCGGGGCTCTTCTGCGCGTGGTACTTGAGCCGTCACCCGGGGCGTCTCGGGAAATGGCAGGCGGCGGCGCGCATTGCGCTTTTCGTTTGGGGCACGCTCTGGTGGTTTGCCTCAGGGGTGGAAGAAGTGCAAAGGCATGTCGCATGGCGATTCGAATTGCACGCGAGTCTCGCTTTCGTCGCTGCATCGTGCGCGCTCTTCAGTGTGGCTGCCCGCACCCTCGCATGGCGCGAAGCGAAGTATCCCGCGCTCGCGGTGCTGCCATTGATGTGGCTCGTCGGTCTCTTCGAGCTCGACGATGGCGTTCACCCGTTCGCGCATTTGGGCTCTATCGCGTGGCCGCTCGCTTTCGCGGCGCATTACTGGATATTGCGCCGGCACGAGGCCGGTACCCGCTACATGAAATGGTGGCACGCCGCCGGCGTATGGCTCGCCTCCGCGCTCGGAGCATGGGAAGTGGGCTGGCAGATCATGAACGCGGTACGAGAGGGCGAAGCCTGGCACCTCATTGCGTGGGCGCTGGTGCCGGGCGGGGTGCTCGCCTTTCTGGTGGCGCGCGGAGAACGCGTCGCGTGGCCCATCGCAGCGAACCTGCGCGGCTATCTCGTAATCGGAGCCCTTCCGCTCGCCGCATTTCTGTGGTTGTGGGCGATTTACATCAATTTCGCGAGCAACGGCGCTGCGAATCCCTTGCCGTACTTGCCACTGCTCACCCCGCTCGACCTCGCGCAGGCGGCGGCACTGATTGCGCTCTTTGCCTGGCTCGTCAAGATGCGCCACGCCGATTATGCTCCGCGATTTGTGCGATCCTCGCTTCTGCGCTACGGCGCGCCCGGCATCGCGGCCTTTGTCTGCCTGAACGGCGTGCTGCTCCGCACGCTGCACCACTGGGCGGGCGTTCCATTCGCGCTCGACGCGATGCTGCGTTCCATGCTGGTGCAGGCGGCGCTCTCCATATTCTGGAGCGTGCTCGCGTTGTGCGCGATGCTGCTCGCGACGCGCTTCGGCGTGCGCGGCGTCTGGATCACCGGCGCAACGCTGATGGCGGTCGTCGTGTTGAAGCTCTTTTTCATCGATCTTTCGAACGTGGGCGGCATGGAGCGGATCGTCTCGTTCATTGCGGTCGGCGTGCTGATGCTCGTGATCGGCTATTTCTCGCCGGTGCCGCCGCGCACCACGGCGGAGGGGAAATGAAGATCCTGACAGTCTTGGCGCTCGCACTCGCTACCGCGGCAGCCGCTGCCGAAACACCGGAGGATTTTGCCTACGCGATGCCGATCGAAACCGCGGGTAGCCACGCGTTCTACGAGGTGGAGCTTCCACCCGCGCTCTACCGCGGTGTGGCCCATGCCGACTTGCGCGACGTTCGGGTTTTCAACGCCAGGGAGGAAGTGGTTCCGCATGCCATCCGGCCACGCGGGCCGACCAGCACCACCACTCGGGAGACGATTGCGCTGCCCTTCTTCCCGCTGCGCGGCGAAGCGGGTCGTCAAATGGACGATCTTCACGTGCGCGTACAGAAGCGCGCTGACGGCACGGTGGTCGATATCCGCAGCGCCGGCAAGCCCGCCAACGTGCGTAGCCTCACCCACGGATATCTGATCGATGCCTCGCAGCTCAAACAACCCGTGCAGGCGCTGCGCTTCGACTCGAAGCCGGCGCGGGAAGGTTTTTCGGGGAAGGTGCAGATCGACGGCAGCGACGATCTGGCGCGCTGGGATACGTTGGCGCGCGATGTGGCGCTCCTCGATCTCGAGTTCGCCGGCCACCGGCTCGAAGTGAAGCGCGTCGAGCTTCGCCCGCGGCGCTACAAATACCTGCGCGTTTCCTGGCCTCCGGGCGAGAAGCAGATCGAGCTCACCGGCGTCCGAAGCGAGCTCGTTGCCACCGTTTCAGAAACCCCGCGCATGTGGCTCGCGGCATCCGCGGCAGCCTCCGGCAAGCGCCCGGGCGAGCACGAGTACGATCTTGGCGGGGTGCTGCCCATCGACCGGCTGCGCATCGATCTGCCGGAAACGAACACGGTCGCGCAGATGCAGATCCTGGTGCGGGACAAAACGTCCGAAGAATGGCGCCTCGCGGCCAACCCACTGGTTTACCGGCTGCAGCGCGACCAGAGTGAAGTGACGAGTCCGGAGATTGCGATCAACGGGCGGGGTGCGCGATTCGTCCTGCTCCGCGTCGGTCAGAAAGGCGGCGGCATAGGCGGCGGGACGCCCGGGATCCATGCAGGCTGGGTTCCACAGCAGCTCGTATTTGCGGCGCGCGGAGAGCCGCCGTTTCGTCTTGCCTATGGCGCACACGGCGCTGCCGCGTCCGCTTTGTCAATCGCATCGCTGCTCCCGGATCATGCGACAGAGAAGAGGTTCGAGGTCAAGCCCGCAAAGCTTGGCGCGCCGGTGACCGTTGCGGGCTCGAAAAAACTGCGCGCACCCATCGATTACCGGCGCTGGGTGCTGTGGGCAAGCCTCTTCATCGGCGTGGCGGTGATCGGCTTGATGGCTTACCGCCTGTTCCGCCAGATGGCGCGCGGCGAGCCGGCGCAGCCGCCCGACAGGCGTACATAAGCCTGAAGGGTTCAGCCTTTCTTTTTGTCCCAGACGTAACGCACGAAACGCTGCCAGCGGTTCTGCGGCTGCGCAAGCGCGTTGCGCGCCTTGCCCGCGGCCTGGTCGCGCAGATGACTCTGCTTCACTTTCTCGTGCAGCTCGCGCATCGTGAGGCCGCCGGGGCCTTTCACCTTGCCGGGATCGATCTTGTTCGCCATGACAAATACCGGATCGCAATAGACGCTATGTTAAACTGAGACATCGCGTTTCCCGTCGTGTTTCCTCATGTCCGGCAGCACCTTAGGCAGGCTTTTTTGCGTGACCTCTTTCGGCGAGAGCCACGGGCCTGCGATCGGCTGCGTAGTGGACGGCTGCCCGCCCGGCATGGCGCTGAGCGAAGCCGACATCCAGCCCGAGCTCGACCGCCGCAAGCCCGGCACCTCGCGGCACGTGACGCAACGGCGCGAAGAAGACATCGTCGAAATCCTCTCCGGTGTCTTCGAAGGTGTGACCACCGGCACGCCGATTGCGCTCTTGATCCGCAACGTCGACGCGCGCAGCAAGGATTATTCGAAGATCAAGGACATGTTCCGTCCGGGACACGCCGACTACACGTACTGGCAGAAATACGGCATCCGCGATTATCGCGGCGGCGGGCGCCAGTCCGCGCGCGAGACGGCGGTGCGCGTTGCGGCCGGAGCGGTCGCGAAGAAGTGGCTGCGCGAGAAGTACGGCGTCACCGTGCGCGGTTATCTCGCGCAGCTCGGGCCGATCGTCGTTCCGTTCAAATCCTGGGATGGGGTGTACGACAATCCGTTCTTCGTCGCCGACGCGAGCTACGTGCCGCGGCTCGAGGAATTCATGGACAAGCTCCGCAAGTCGGGCGATTCCGCGGGCGCGAAGATCACGACCATCGCGTCCAACGTGCCGGTCGGCTGGGGCGAGCCGGTGTACGACAAGCTCGACGCCGATCTCGCCTACAACATGATGAACATCAACGCGGTGAAAGGCGTGGAGATCGGCGCCGGTTTCGCGGCGGTCACGCAGAAAGGCACCGAGCATTCGGACGAGATGACGCCGCAGGGCTTTCTCTCGAACAACGCAGGCGGGATATTGGGCGGCATCTCGACCGGTCAGGACATCGTCGTGCACGTGGCGGTTAAACCCACTTCCAGCATCCGCCTTGCCCGGCGCACGATCGACAAGCAGGGCAATCCGACGAAGATCGAAACGCACGGCCGCCACGATCCGTGCGTCGGCATCCGCGCGACGCCGATCTGCGAAGCGATGATGGCGCTCGCCTTGATGGATTACGCGCTGCGGCATCGCGCGCAGAACGCGGACGTGCGTTGCGAAACGCCGCGCATTCCTGGAGAGGCGCCCCGCGAGGTGATCGAGAAGCTCCGTAACGCCGCGGCCACCGAGGATCCCGAGCCTGACGAGGCGTAGCGCCTCCTCGCACGTTCTTCCACGCCGGCGGCTCGCCGGTTTTTATTTTTTCTATTTCGCGTACCTCGGCGCATTCGCGCCGTTCTTCAGCCTCTACCTCGAAGCCGTCGGCATGTCCGCGGTCAACATCGGGCTCCTCATGGCGCTGCCGCAATTGACGCGCATCGTGGCGCCCCATCTGTGGGGATGGCTCGCCGACCGCGGCGCGAGCCGGCTGCGCATCGTGCGCTTGACCGGGCTCGCCGGCCTCATCTGCTTCCTCGGCGTCTTTGCCGGCAGCGGCTTTGCGCTGCTCTTCATGGTCCTCCTCACCATGACATTCTTCTGGAGCGCGGCGCTGCCTTTGATCGAGGCGACCACGCTCTCGCATCTCGGTGACGAGACGGCGCGCTATGGCCGCATCCGGGTATGGGGCTCGGTCGGCTTCATTGCTGCCGTCGTTGCCGTGGGCTACTTTCTCGACTGGTTCGGGGTTGGCGCGCTGCCGTGGATGGTCACCGCCACGATGATCGGGATGCTGGCGCTCGCCTGGCACATCCCCGATGCGAACGCCAAGCCGCACGCCTCGGATCATCTGCCGATCTCGAATATCCTGCGCAAACCGCCCGTCATCGCGCTTGTCATGGCAAGCGCGCTGATGGCCGCGGCGCACGGGCCGTACTACACGTTCTTCTCGATACACCTCGCGGATCACGGCTACAGCAAGAGCGTGATCGGGTGGCTGTGGGCATTGGGTGTCGCGTGCGAGATCGGGATCTTCGTCTGGATGCCGCACCTCTATCGCGCCTTTACGCTGCGGCAGATCCTGATTGCGAGTTTCGCGCTGGCCGTGGCGCGCTTCCTGATGATCGGCTGGGGCGCGGGTAGCCTCATCATCCTGCTGGTCGCGCAGGCGCTGCATGCGGCCACGTTCGGTTCCTTCCACGCCGCGGCAATCGGCGTCGTGCACAAGATGTTTCGCGGCCGGCACCAGGCGCGGGGTCAGGCGATCTACGGCAGCCTCGCGTTCGGAGTGGGTGGCGCACTCGGCGGCTTCGCGAGCGGGTATGGCTGGGACTATCTCGGCGCGGGCCCCACGTTCTCCGCTTCGGCCTTGTGCGCGCTGGCCGGCATGTTGATTCTGTGGCGGAAACTCAAGCTCGATGCACGCTAACCCCACCCCCCATCCCGACCTTCCCCCTGAAGGGAAGGGGTGTTTAGGGCACGCTCCGCCCTAAGCGGCTACTCCGGGGCGGTGCCTTGTGTGATAATCCAGAGTTTCCATAAGGTTAGCGTCATATGACGGCACAAACGCTCTACGACAAGCTCTGGCAAAGCCATCTCGTCCACCAAAGCGAGGACGGAATGGCGCTCATCTACATCGACCGCCATCTCGTGCACGAGGTGACGAGCCCGCAAGCCTATGCGGGACTCAAGCTCGCCGGTCGCAAGCCGTGGCGCGTCGATTCGGTCGTGGCCACCGCCGACCACAACACCCCGACCCGCAATTGGGACAAGGGTCTGGAGGGCATTACCGACCCCGTCTCGCGTCTGCAGGTCGAGACGCTGAACGCCAACATGCAAGAGTTCGGGGCGAAGGTGTACTTTCCCTTCCTCGACAAGCGGCAGGGGATCGTGCATGTCATCGGACCGGAGCAGGGCGCAACGCTGCCCGGCATGACGGTGGTCTGCGGCGATTCGCACACCAGCACGCACGGCGCATTCGCGGCGCTCGCCTTCGGCATCGGCACAAGCGAAGTCGAGCACGTGCTCGCGACGCAGTGCATGGTGATGAAGCAGTCGAAGACGATGCAGGTCGTCGTCGAAGGCAGGCTCGGCCAGGGCGTCACTTCCAAGGACATCGCGCTCGCGCTCATCGGCAAGATCGGCAGCGGGGGCGGCACCGGACACGTCATCGAGTTCGCCGGCAGCACCATCCGTGGGCTTTCGATGGAAGCGCGCATGACGTTGTGCAATATGGCGATCGAAGCCGGTGCGCGGGCCGGGATGGTGGCGGTGGACGACGCGACCATCGACTACGTCAAGGGCAAGCCCTTTGCGCCCACCGGTGCGATGTGGGATCGCGCGGTCGCGTACTGGCGCACGCTCAAGAGCGACGAAGGCGCGAAATTCGACCGCGTGGTGCGGCTTGCAGCCGAAGAGATCATGCCGCAAGTGACGTGGGGCACGAATCCCCAGATGGTGACCGCCGTGGACGGCAAGGTGCCCGACCCCGCGCAGCTTGAGGATCCGGTTCAGCGCGAATGGACAGAGCGCGCGCTCAAGTACATGGGCTTGAAGCCCAATACGCCGATCACCGAAATCCGGCTCGACAAGATCTTCATCGGTTCCTGCACCAACTCGCGTATCGAAGACCTGCGTGCCGCGGCAGAGGTGGTGAAGGGTAAGCGCGTGGCGGACAACGTCAAGCTCGCGATGGTGGTTCCCGGTTCAGGGCTCGTCAAGGCGCAGGCGGAGAAGGAAGGCTTGGACCGCATCTTTACCGAGGCGGGCTTCGAATGGCGCGAGCCCGGCTGCTCGATGTGCCTTGGCATGAACGAGGATCAGCTCTCGCCCGGCGAGCGCTGCGCCTCGACGTCGAACCGCAATTTCGAAGGGCGTCAGGGCGCCGGGGGTAGAACGCATCTTGTGAGCCCGACGATGGCCGCGGCAGCCGCGATCGCCGGACACTTCGTTGACGTGAGGACCTTCAGTTGAGGAGAGGACAATGACGAAGCTGGCTGTGACGATATTGGCGGTTTGGGTTGTCGCGCTCGCTGGATGCAACACCATGCAAGGCCTCGGCAAGGATGTGGAAAAGGCGGGTGAGGCCATACAGAGGAAGGCAAACAAGTAATTCACATGGAAAAATTCATCCGCAAGGAAGGGCTGGTGGCGCCGCTCGATCGCGCCAACGTCGATACCGACGCGATCATCCCCAAGCAGTTTCTGAAGTCGATCGAGCGCACGGGATTCGGGCCGAATCTCTTCGACGAGTGGCGCTATCTCGATCACGGCGAGCCGGGCATGGCCAATTCCAGCCGCCCGCTCAACGCGGAGTTCGTGCTCAACAAGGCGCGCTACCGGGGGGCGACCGTGCTTCTCGCGCGCGAAAATTTCGGCTGCGGCTCGTCCCGCGAGCATGCGCCGTGGGCGCTCCTGCAGTACGGATTCCAGGCCGTCATTGCGCCGAGCTTCGCCGACATCTTCTACAACAATTCGCTCAAGAACGGCCTGCTGCTCATCAAGCTCGACTCCAAGGTTGTGGATCGGCTCTTCCGGGAGGTCGAGCAGACACCGGGCTACCGGGTGGCGGTCGATCTCGAAGCGCAGTCCGTGACGACACCGGGCGGCGAGAGCTTCAGCTTTGACATCGACCCGTTCCGCAAGCACTGCCTTCTGAATGGCCTGGACGAAATCGGCCTCACGCTCCAGCACGCGGACAAGATCCGGGCGTTCGAGTCAAAACATCGCGAGCGCCAGCCGTGGTTATTTGGTTGAAATAACCGCCAGGGCCGCCAGGAACGCCAAGAAAAATCGGAGAAACAGAAGCGTTATCCTGCGCGCTCACTCAGCGTATCGGTATGGGTATTGCGTTCTTGCCGTTCTTTTTTGAGTTTTTTTCTTGGCGTTCCTGGCGGTCTTGGCGGTTGCATTGAGGTTTAACAGATGAAAATAGCGGTACTCGCGGGCGACGGCATCGGCCCGGAAATCGTCGGGCAGGCGCTCAAAGTGCTGCGCGCGCTCGCGGCCGACGGACTCAGGATCGAGCTCGAAGAAGCCCCCTTCGGCGGGGCGGGCTACGACGCCCACGGCGACCCGCTCCCCGAATCGACGCTGAAGCTTGCGCGCGAAGCCGACGCGGTGCTGTGCGGCGCGGTGGGCGGCCCGAAATACGATGCGCTGCCCCGGCCGCAGCGCCCCGAGCAGGGCATATTGCGCATCCGCAAGGAGCTCGGCCTATTTGCGAACCTGCGACCCGCCGTCCTGTATCCGGAGCTCGTCGGCGCGTCGACGCTCAAGCCGGAAGTCGTGTCCGGCCTCGATCTCATGATCGTGCGCGAGCTCACCGGCGACATCTATTTCGGCGAGCCGCGCGGGCGACGGCAGAACGCTGGCGGCGCGCGCGAAGGCTACGACACCATGCTGTACTCAGAGCCCGAAATCGTGCGCATCGCGGAGATCGGCTTCCAGGCGGCGCTGAAGCGCAATAAAAAACTCTGCTCGGTCGACAAGGAGAACGTGCTCGAGACGAGCCGGTTCTGGCGCGAGGTGGTGAAGGAGGTCGGCAAGAAGTATCCTCAAGTCGAGCTCTCGCACATGTACGTGGACAACGCGGCGATGCAGCTCGTGCGCAACCCCAAGCAGTTCGATGTCATCGTGACGGGCAACATGTTCGGCGACATCCTCTCGGATGAAGCATCGATGCTGACGGGATCGATCGGGATGCTGCCTTCGGCCTCTCTCGACGCAAGCTCGAAAGGACTCTACGAGCCAAGCCACGGGTCGGCGCCGGACATCGCAGGCAGGAATCTCGCCAACCCGCTCGCCACCATCCTCTCCACGGCGATGATGCTGCGCTATACCTTCGACCAGGACGAGTGGGCGTACCGCGTGGAAGCGGCAGTGAAGGACGTGCTCGCGCAGGGGCTGCGCACCGCCGACATCCACGAAGCGGGCACGCGCAAGGTCGGCACGAGTGAAATGGGCGATGCGGTCGTTGCCGCCCTGTAGGCTTCACCTTGATAGAATGGCGCAAACGATTTTTGGAAAAGGGCTATGAGTAAGGTAGGTCTCGTCGGCTGGCGCGGCATGGTGGGCTCGGTGCTGGTGCAGCGCATGCTCGCGGAGCGCGATTTCGATCTCATCGATGCCGTGTTCTTCTCGACGTCGCAAGCCGGGGGTCGCGGCCCTGCGATCGGCAAGGACGTGCCCGCGGTCAAGGACGCGCGCGACACCGAGGCCCTTGCGGCGATGGACATCATCATCACGTGCCAGGGCAGCGGCTACACGATGGAGATGTATCCGCGGCTCCGCGCCGCGGGCTGGAACGGCTACTGGATCGATGCCGCGAAGACACTGCGCATGAACGACGACGCCGTCATTGTGCTCGATCCGGTAAACATGGGCGTCATCAAGCAGGCGCTCGCGCGCGGCGTCCGCAACTATATCGGCGGCAATTGCACCGTGAGCTGCATGCTCATGGGCATGCATGGCCTTTTCGCGCACGACCTCGTCGAGTGGATGACCTGCATGACCTATCAGGCGGCGTCGGGAGGCGGTGCGCAGCACATGCGTGAGCTGCTCACGCAATTCGGCCTGATCCACGAGGAGGTCAAGGCACTCCTTTCGGATCCCGCCTCGGCGATCCTCGAGATCGACCGCAAGGTGCACGCGAAGCAGACCGACGGCACGCTACCGATGGAGAACTTCGGCGGCGTCCCGCTGGCGGGCAACCTCATTCCGTGGATCGACAAGGACATGGGCGACGGCATATCGCTCGAGGAATGGAAGGGCGGCGCCGAAACCAACAAGATACTGGGCCGCGGGCCGGACTTCGGCGCGGCGGCGACGCCGATCGACAGTCTCTGCGTGCGCATCGGCGCGATGCGCTGCCACAGCCAGGCGCTCACGATCAAGCTGAAGAAGGACGTGCCGCTCGACGAGATCCGCGAGATGCTCGCTTGCGCCAACGAATGGGTGCGCGTCGTGCCGAACGAACGCGAAGCGTCGATGCGCGAGCTTACGCCCGCGGCGGTGACCGGGCGGATGCACATCCCGGTCGGGAGGCTGCGCAAGCTTGCGATGGGCGGCACCTATCTCGGCGCCTTCACCGTCGGCGACCAGTTGCTGTGGGGCGCCGCGGAGCCGCTGCGCCGGATGTTACGCATCCTGCTCGAAGCAAGCGCGGTGCGGCGGGAGACGCTCGCGCGGAAACACGCAGTCAGCACCTGAGAGTCAGCACCTGAGCTCGGGCCGCGCCTGAACGGCGCGGTGCTCGCATGGCCGCCTCGGGCGGGCCGGGCGCCGCTTTTGATGCTATTCTGGTCGCCAGGGAATAAGGACAAGAAGGGGGATGCGGTGTACAAGCCAAGATTAATACAAATGCTGGCGTTGGCGCTGTTGTTGCTTGCGCCCTGGTTCGCACACGCTGTTGGGCTGGGCAACCTCACCGTCCGTTCGTCGCTCGGTCAGCCGCTGCTCGCGGAGATCGAGTTGCTCTCGGTGGGCAAGGAAGAGCTTTCCACGATCGACATCCGCCTCGCGTCGCACGAAAAGTACAAGGAGACCGGTCTCCAGTATGGCTCGGCGCTGACGGGCATCAGGTTTTCGGTCGAGAAGCGCCCCACCGGCGCGCCGTATGTCAAAGTTGTTTCCACGCGCGCCGTGAACGAGCCTTACGTCAACCTGATCGTCGAGCTCAATTCTTCGTCCGGGCGGTTCACGCGCGAATACACGGCGCTCATCGATCCTCCCGGCTACACGCCGCCTCACGCCGCTGCGGCCGCGCCCGCGGTGGAAACCCGGCCGGTGCCGCCCCGTCCCGAACCCGCGACCGTGACAACCCCGGCGCCGGCTCCGGCTATGACCCAGCAATATGGCCCGGTCAAACGCGGTGAAACCCTCGGCAAGATCGCGGGCAACGTGAAACCCGAGGGCGTTTCGCTCGAGCAGATGCTGGTCGGCATCTATCGGAGCAACCCCGATGCGTTCATCAACGACAACATGAATCTGATCAGGGCCGGGTCGACCCTGCAGATTCCCGATCGCGCCCAGGCCGGCGCCATTCCCCGCCGTGAAGCCGCGCAGGAAATCCGCGTGCAGACGCAGGACTGGAACCGCTATCGCCGCCGGCTTTCGGACCGGCCGGCCAGGGCGTCCGAGCAGGACAGCGAAAGAAAGCGCGAGCCGCGCGTCAAGGTGGAAGACAAGTCGGCCGGACAAGCGGCCAAAGACGTGCTGCGATTGTCCAAGGGTCAGCCAGGCGGCAAGAAGGGCCCCAGCATCGAAGACCGCGTGCAGGCGCTCGAAGAGGAATTGATCGCGCGCGAGCGCGCGCTCAACGAGGCGAACCAGCGCATCCGGGACCTCGAGAAGGCGGTGAAAGAGGGCGCAAAGTAAATTTTTCGCTTCCAGTACCCGCCTCGCCGGCGACGCCTCTCGTTCGCCTCCCGCACCGACGGGAGGGTCTCGTCCATCAGCTTCTCGCGCCGCGCACCGTTGCATGATATCTGCATGAAACCCCGTTAAAAAATAGCGGCATCCCGGCGCAACATGAGAGGCATTATTAGCTTGCATGGCTAACTATCTGATGCTAAGTTAGGCCGCGCACGGGGACTCTCAGGGAACAGGAAAGGGGCGGTGTGCAACATTCCACTCGAGTAGGAAGATGGCTGGCTGCGGCCGTGCTCGCGATCACGCCGTGGGCCGTCGATGCAGCCGGCTTGGGGAGACTCGCGGTTCAGTCGTCGCTCGGTCAGCCATTCCACGCCGAGATCGATCTGGTCGGCGTGCCGAAGGACGAAGTGGGCACGCTGAGCGTCCGGCTTGCGCCGCCGGCGGCATACGAGCAGGCGGGCCTGCAGTACAACAATGTCATCGCCGGACTCGCGCTGCGCATTGAAAGGCGGCCCAACGGCCAGCCTTACATCAAGGTCACCTCCACGCGGCCGGTAAACGAGTTCGTCGTCGATGTGCTGGTCGATCTTTCGTGGGCCTCCGGCCGCATCATGCGTGAGTACCGCGTGCTGCTCGATCCGCCGGGCGTGCCCGCGGCGCCCCTCGCCGAGTCGCGCCCCGCTCCCGCCGCGGTCGAGCGCCCCCCACCCGTTGCCATCGATACCCCGGCACGAGGGCAGACTCCGGCGCCCCGGGCGCTGCCCGTTGAGCCGGCTGCGAGGACGGCCACACCGGGGACCTATGGGCCCGTGAAGCGCGGGGACACGCTGTCCCAGATCGCGCGCGAAGTGCGCCCCGACGGCGTATCGGTCGAGCAGATGCTCGTCGGGCTCTATCGCAGCAACCCGGAAGCGTTCATACGCAAGAACATGAATCTCATGAGGAGCGGCAAGATCCTGCGCGTGCCGGAGCGCACGGAAATCGCCGCTATTCCGCATGAGGAGGCGCTCGAGGAGTATCGCGCGCAGGTCGCCGACTGGAACAGCTACCGCCAGAGCATCGCGCAGAGCCCGGCACCCGCGCCGGAGGGCGGCAGCGCGAAGAGCGGCAGGATCTCGGCGCGCGTCGAGGACACGACAGCGGGCGCCACGCGCGACGTGGTGCGCCTCTCGAAAGGGGAGCCCCCCGGCGCCTCGGCCGAGGCGAAGGGGGCCGCAAAGGGAGGCGACGAGGCGCAGCTGAAGCAGCGGCTGCGCGCGCTCGAAGAGGAGATCGTCGCCCGCGAGAAAGCGCTGAGCGAAGCGAACGAGCGCATCGCGCAACTCGAGAAAACGGTCAAGGACATGCAGCGGCTGATGGAAATGAAGAGCGCAGGGATGGCCGCCGCGCAGCAGAAAGCCGAAGGCGCAGCGAAGCCCCAGCCTTCCGTGCCGCCACAGGCGCAGCCCGCTGAAACGAAGCCGGCGCCCGCGCCCGTGGCCGATGCGAAGCCTAAGCCCAAGCCTGCGGCGAAGCCGGCGTCCGCGCCGCCGCTGCCGCCCGAACCCTCGCTCGTCGAGACCCTGCTCGCGAATCCCCTGCATCTCGCGGGCATCGGGCTCGCGATCCTTGCCGGCGCGGTGTTCTGGCTCATGCGCCGCCGTCGCAGCGAGGGCAGCCGCGCCGCGCAGCTCTTCTCGCCGGCCGCCAGCGGGTTCGGCGATGCGCCCCGCGCGGCAGCCGGGGCGGGTGCAGTGGCCGCCGCCGCCTCGGCGCAGGAGGCCGCCCCGGACGTGGATCCCGTCGAGGAAGCGCGCATCTACGTGATGCACGGCCGCGACGCGCAGGCCGAAACAATCCTCAAGGAAGGGCTGGCGAGGGATCCGAGGCGGGAGGCGATCCATGTCAAATTGCTCGAGATCTACGCCGCGCGACAGGACCGAGGCGCTTTCGCCAAGTACGCCCAGGCGCTGCAGAAGCTGACGCGCGGAGAAGGTGAGAACTGGCTCAAGGTCGCGGCGATGGGGTATGCGCTCGATTCCGGCAATCCGCTGTACGCGGCAGGAAAGGACGCCTCAACCGCACCGGCCGCTCACGCTGCCCGCTCGGCCGATCTTGACCTCGATCTCGATCTTGCGGCCGGGGGATCCGCAACACCGGACATGAACCTCGATGCCGTCCCCGAGGCGCCCTCGACGCAAGCGGAGGCCGCGCACGCCACGCCGGATTTCCATCTCGAAATACCGGCGGGGAAGCCCGCCGTCCCATCGCCTGAACCCACTCGCGACGTCGCCCCGCTCGATTTCCATATCGAGCTGCCCCCTTCAGGAAATCCGGGCAGCACACCGCCAAGGGCAGAAAGCAGCCCCTCGTTCAAGCTCCCCGAGATCGACCTCAATCTCGACGAGAAGGGGGATGCCACGGGAGGTGGCGCGGCGAAGGACGCGCACTGGTACGACGTGCAAACCAAGTTCGATCTCGCGAAGGCTTATGAGGAGATGGGCGACAAGGCGGGCGCGCGGCAAATCCTGGAGGAAGTGATCCGGGAAGGGGACGCGGAGCAGCAGACGCAGGCGAAGCAGTTGCTGTCGAAGCTTAGCTGAGCGCGCGAAACGGCGGAAAATGGAACCGCGGCAGGTCACGCTGCCGCGGTTTTTTGTTTTGAGAACGCGGGTTGGGCCATGGATGTAGAGCGGGAGCCGGGTGCCGTGCGCATCGCGCTCGGTCTCGAGTACGACGGCAGTGCATTCTGCGGCTGGCAGACGCAGCCGTCGGGCTGTGCGGTGCAGGACAAGCTGGAAGCCGCGCTCGGGCAGCTGGCCGGCGAGCGTGTTGCGACCGTGTGCGCCGGCCGCACGGACGCAGCGGTGCACGCGCTCGGGCAGATCGTCCACTTCGATACCGCGGCACAACGCCCCTTGAGCGCTTGGGTGCGCGGAGCGAACGCGCTGCTTCCGCCTCATATCGCCGTCAACTGGGCTCACGTGGTGCCGCCGGACTTTCACGCCCGCTATTCGGCGCGCGAGCGCTCCTATCGCTATGTTCTGCTCAATCGCCCCGTGCGGCCCGCCGCGGACCGGGGACGCGTCGGATGGTTCCACCTCCCGCTCGACGTCGAGCGCATGCAGCTTTCCGCCCGCATGCTCATCGGCGAGCACGACTTCAGCGCCTTTCGCTCGAGCGAATGCCAGGCGCGCTCGCCGGTGCGCGCGTTGCGGCGCCTCGACATCGAGCGTCGCGGCGACTATATCGTGTTCGAGTTTTCGGCCAACGCCTACCTGCACCACATGGTGCGCAACATCGTCGGCGCGCTCGTCTATGTGGGGAAGGGCAAGCATCCGCCGGACTGGGTGGGCGAGCTCTTGCGCGCGCGCGACCGTACGCTCGGCGCGCCGACGTTCGATCCGGCGGGACTGTATCTCACGAGGGTGGTGTACGATGAGGCCTGGGGGCTGCCGGCGGCATCGCGTTCGGCGATGCCGCACCTTGCACACTTGATGGACGCCTGACTTCCGCCATGCCTACAGCGGTGAAAATCTGCGGCATCACGCGCGTTGAAGACGCCCTGGCCGCCGCGCGTCTCGGCGCGCATGCCATAGGGCTCGTGTTCTATCGCCCGAGTCCGCGCTACGTCGCCCCGCACGCAGCGCGCGAAATCATCCGCGCCCTGCCGCCGTTCGTGACTGCTGTGGGTTTGTTCGTGGACGCAACGGAAGACGACGTGCGAGAAGTGATCGCCGCGGCGCCTGTCGGGCTCCTCCAGTTTCACGGCTCCGAATCGCCGCAATTCTGCCGCCGGTTCGGGCTGCCGTACATGATGGCGGCGCGGGTCCGGCCGGGGACGGATTTGCTACAATACGCCCGCGATTATCACGATGCCAACGCGCTGCTGCTCGATGCCTATGTCGACGGCACGCATGGCGGTACCGGGCAGTCGTTCGACTGGAGTCTCATTCCGCGCACGCTGCCCCTGCCGGTCGTTCTCTCCGGCGGGTTGGACGCCCGGAACGTGACCGGCGCCATCCAGCAAGTGCGGCCGTGGGCGGTCGATGTGTCGAGCGGAGTGGAGGCTGCCCCGGGGATGAAGGACGCAGGGAAGATCGCTGCGTTCATGTCAGGAGTACGCAATGCGGATGTATGACCTGCCCGATGCGAGCGGGCATTTCGGGCCGTATGGCGGCGTGTTCGTTGCGGAGACGCTGATCCAGGCCCTGGATCAGCTGAAGGCGGCTTACGCGCGCTACCAGTCCGATCCGGACTTTCTCGCCGAATTCGAGTACGAGCTCAAGCACTACGTGGGGCGGCCGAGCCCGGTCTATCACGCGCGTCGCTGGTCCGAGCACTTCGGCGGCGCGCAGGTGTATCTGAAGCGCGAGGATCTCAACCACACCGGCGCGCACAAGATCAACAATGTGATCGGCCAGGCGCTGCTCGCGCGGCGCATGGGCAAGCGGCGCGTCATCGCCGAGACGGGGGCCGGCATGCATGGCGTGGCGGCCGCCACGATTGCGGCGCGCTACGGCATGGAATGCGTGGTCTACATGGGCGCCGAGGACGTCGAGCGCCAGATCCAGAACGTGTATCGCATGAAATTGCTCGGCGCCCATGTAGACCACGCATTCCCGGGCTCGAGGACGCTCAAGGACGCGCTCAACGAAGCGATGCGCGACTGGGTGACCAACGTCGAGAACACGTTCTATATCATCGGCACGGTCGCAGGACCGCATCCCTATCCTATGATGGTGCGCGATTTCCAGTCGGTGATCGGCCGCTAGGCGAGCGAGCAGATGCGGG
>CAMPGR010000081.1 GCA_946885605.1 uncultured Pseudomonadota bacterium | reverse complement strand
ACCCTACCCTCCCCTCGAAGGGGAGGGAATGTTTGTCAGCGTCTCGCTTGAAGGGAAGGAATGGTCCGTCGCCCTTGAAGAAGCGAACATGCTTCTTCCCCTTCAGGGGGAAGGCCGGGATGGGGGTGGAGGTGAAAACGGCCGTTCACGCTGCGCGGCAGGAAAAGAGCACTCCTTCCCCTTCAAGGGGAAGGTTGGGATGGGGATGGGGTCGAATGCCGGCGGCAATCAGCGGAGCGTAGAGTGGGCATGTCCAACCGACTTAGCCGAACCCTGCCCTACGCCCTGATCGGAACGGCGGCCGGCTATCTCTACTACGTCGCGGCAAACATCGAGTATCACGCACGGCCCGGAACGCTCGGCCCCGACTTCTGGCCGAAAGCCATCCTGCTGCTCACGATCGCCGTGTGCGTGTACGAAGTGATCAAGCTCGCGATCCGGGGCAGGCGCGCGCGCGACGCGGGCGGCGTGCTCGAAGAGATGGTCGAGGAAGGCGTGGGGGAACACCGTGCGACTCCGCCCGCGGCGAGCGCCGAGGAAAACCACCCGTCGCTCCTCATCGCCGGCATGGCGGCTACGTTGCTTTACGTCTGGGCGTCGCAGCGGCTCGGATTTTTTCTCGCGACGGTCGCGTATCTCGTCGCGTTCATGCGGCTCGGCGGCTACCGCCGCTGGCGCGTGATTGCAGCGGTCAGCGTGATCGGAACCCTCGTCCTGCTCTTCATCTTCATGAAGCTCGTCTACGTCTCGCTGCCGATCGGCGTCGCGCCGTTTTCCGAGGTGACGCTCTTTCTCATGCGGCTCATGGGCATCCGCTGAGCAGCGACGATGGACGGCATACTCCAGAATCTCGCCGTCGGCTTTGTCCACGTCTTGCAGCCGATCAACTTTCTCGTGCTCGTGACCGGCATCGTGCTGGGGCTCCTCGTCGCCGTGCTGCCGGGGCTCACGCTCGTAATGGGTGTCGTCCTCGCGCTGCCCTTCACCTACAGCATGGATGTCATCCCCGCGATCATCCTGCTCACGGCAATGTACATCTCGGGCACCTATGCCGGCGCGTGGACGTCGATCCTCTTCCGCGTGCCGGGCGAGCCGATCGACGTGCCGCTCCTGTGGGACGGCTACACCATGGCGCGCAAGGGCGAGGCAGCCTACGCGCTCGGCTGGACGCTGCTCGCCGCGCTCGTGGGCGGGCTCGTGGCCGCGATCGTCATGGTGCTGCTCGCCCAGCCGATTGCGAAGATCGCACTCACGTTCTCGACGCCCGAGTACTTCGCGATCCTCTTCTTCGGGCTCGCGAGTGTCGTCTCGCTCGGCGGAGGCTCCCTCACCAACGCGCTCGTGAGCCTTTTTGCGGGACTGCTCATCGCGACCGTCGGCGTGGACGACACCTACGGCGCGCACCGCTTCACGTTCGGCGTGCCGATCCTTTCCGATGGCATCGACTATCTCGTCGTGATGGTCGGCGCGTATGGACTCGGCGAAGTGTTCCAGCGTCTCGAAAAGCAGTTCCAATCGCAGCCGCTCGAATCGGTGAGCGAGATCCGCACGCGGCTTCCGCAGCTGCGGGAAGTCTTGGGGAGGAAAGCGACGTTTCTCCGCGGGAGTGCACTTGGCATCATCGTGGGGCTCGTCCCGGGCGCCGGCGCGACCGTCGCTTCCTTTCTCTCCTACGGCATCGAAAGCCAGTACGGCGCGCGCGCACGGCAGATGGGCAGCGGCGTACCCGAAGGGATCATCGCGCCACAGTCGGCGGCTACGGCCTCGGTCGGCGGTGCGATCATTCCCCTCGTAACGATGGGCATCCCGGGAAGCGGCGCGACGGCGATCATCCTCGGCGCATTCCTTCTGCACGGGCTGCAGCCCGGGCCGCAGGTGTTCCAGACGTCCAGCCACATCGTCTACTCGATGTTCGCCTCGGTGTTCGTCGGCATCGTCGTGATGTGCGCGATCGGCTACTTCGCGACCAAGTTCCTGGTGAAAGTGCTGGCGCTGCCCGAAGTCATCGTGTCGGCCTACGTCGTCATGTGCTGTCTCCTCGGCGCCTTCGCCGCGCGCAACAACGTGACCGACGTATGGCTCATGGTGATCTTCGGCATCGTCGGCTATCTCTTCGAGCGCTTCCGCTTTCCGATCACCCCGCTAGTCCTCGGCGTGATCCTGGGCCCGCTCGCCGAATCGTCGTTCATGACCACCATGATCAGCTACGGCAACGACTGGACCGTGTTCTTTACCCGGCCGATCAGTGGGCCGATAATGCTGGTCGCGATTCTCACGCTGCTCTACCCGGTTTTCCGGCAGATGCGACACGAAGCGAAAATGCGGGGCCGCGAGCGCATGCAACGTTAGGGAAACAGTACATGTCATCGTCGACTTCGACGCTCGCCGCCGCGAGCACCGCCCGCGAGCAAGTCGCGGAATTGATCCGCCGCGCGCGCGCCGCGCAGCGCGTGTTCGAGCGCTCGACGCAGGATGAGCTCGATGAGGCGGTGACGGCGGTCGGATGGGCCATCATGAAGCCCGAGCACAACCGCGAGCTCGCCGAAATCGCCGTGCGCGATACCGGCCTCGGCAACGTAGAGGACAAGGTCATCAAGAATCATCGGAAGACGCTGGGGCTGCTCCGCGATCTCGAAGGCGGGATCTCGACCGGGGTTCTCGCTGAATATCCGGAGAAGGGCATCACGGAGTTTGCGCGTCCGGTCGGCGTCGTCGCCGCGGTGGTGCCTTCGACCAATCCGGGGGCCACGCCGGCGAACAACATCATCAACGCCCTCAAGTGTGGCAACGCGATCATCCTGTCGCCCTCGCCGAAAGGCTATTCGACCTGCGCGCGGCTGCTCCAATTCGTGCACGCGGAATTGCAGCGGATCGGCGCGCCGCTCGACATCGTGCAGACGCTGCCGGCGCCGATCACGCGCGAGATGTCGACCGAGCTCATGAAGCAGGCGGATCTCGTGGTCGTCACCGGCTCGCAGAACAACGTGCGCGCCGGTTACTCGAGCGGTACGCCCGCGCTGGGCGTGGGCACCGGCAACGTCGCGGTGATCGTGGATGAAACCGCAGACTGCGCGGACGCGGCGGGGAAAATCATGCGCTCGAAGATCTTCGACAACGCGACGAGCTGCTCTTCGGAAAACAGCGTGATCGTCCACGACAAGGTATACGACCGTATGCTCGCCGCGCTCGCCAGGGAAGGCGGAGCACTGCTCACGCCCGCAGAAAAGGAAACGCTCAAGAAGGCGCTCTTTCCGGGCGGCAAGCTCTCCCCCGCGTGCACGGCGCAGCCGGTGTCGAAGATCTGCGCGATCGCCGGGTTGACGCGTGCCGACCTGGTCAATTCGCGCTGCCTCATGGTGGAGGAGACGGGCACCGGGAAGGACTACCCGTTTTCCGGCGAGAAGCTTTCGCCTGTGCTCACGATCTACCGCGCGCGCGACTTCGACCACGCGTTCGCGATCATGCGCGGCATCTACGACTACCTCGGGAACGGCCACTCGTGCGGCATCCACACCGAGAACGAGGCGCAGATCCAGCGGCTCGCGCGCGAGATGACGGTGTGCCGGGTGGTCGTGAAGCAGTCGCACACGTTCGCAAACGGCGGAAGCTTTGACAACGGGCTTCCGTTTTCGCTCTCCATGGGATGCGGGACGTGGGGCGGGAACAGCTTCTCCGACAACCTCAACTACAGGCACTTCATGAACGTGACGCGCATCGTGCGAGAAATTCCGCCGCGCGAGCCGAGCATGGAGGAAATCTTCGGCGCCTATCGTCGGAAATACAATCTTTGAAACGCCAAGCCTCCACACGGAAAAGCAATACCGCCAAGGCTGCCAAGAACGCCAAGATAAAAAAGAAAACAATGGCGGTTCGAGCAGTCATCGCAGCGCCACGCTGCGTGACCGCTGAACAGAAGCGCGTTCTGTATTTGTTTCTTGGCGTTCTTGGCGGCCTTGGCGGTTCAATTTGTCTGAAGCATGAGAACGATCCGGCATTACGTTGATCTGCGCGCGCGCGAGCAGCCTGATGCACCGTATTTGATCGCTCCGGAAACCGGCCGCACCCTCACCTACCGCGCCCTGCAGCACGGCTCGCGCGACCTCGAGCGCTACCTGCGGAGCCTCGGGCTCGTGAAGGGCGACAAGGTCGCGCTCATGCTGCACAACAGTTTCCAGACTGCGCGGCTTTTCATCGGCGTCATGTACGCAGGATTTGTCGTCGCGCCGCTCAACCTGCTCTCGCAAATCTCACAGCTCGCCTACGTGCTCGAGCACTCGAACGCGCGAGCGGTATTCACCAGCGAAGAGCTTGCGCCCCGGGTTGAAGAGGCGCTGGGGCAGGTGAGCCGCGAAGTGCGGGTCGTCGTGATCGATCCCGATGCGGCGGAAATCTTCGATCGCAGCGCCCTGCCCGATCTCCATCCCCTTGAGGTGCGCGACGAGGACGAAGCGCTGCTCATGTATACGTCCGGCACGACGGGGAAGCCCAAAGGGTGCCTCCACACGCACCGCAGCGTCTGCGCCGGCGGGGAGTACACCGGCGCGGCGCATCGGCTGGGTGCCGACGACCGCGTGCTGTGCGCGCTGCCGCTCTATCACATCAACGGCCAGATCGTGACCGCTGTGGCGCCGCTCGTCCACGGCGGCAGCGTCGTGATGCCGCACCGCTTCAGCGTCACGGAGTACTGGAGGCTCGTCGCGGAGCACCGCTGCACCTGGATCAACGTCGTGCCGACGATCATCGCCTATCTCCTGAACGCGCCCGACCCGCGCAAAGCCGGCCTCGACATATCGACCGTCAGGTTCTGCCGCTCGGCCTCTGCCCCGCTGCCGCCGGAGCAGCACCGCGCCTTCGAAGCGCGGTTCGGGATCAGCGTGATCGAGACCTTCGGCATGACGGAAACGAACGCGCCGTGCTTCACCAATCCCTACGATCTGGCGAAGCGCAAGATCGGCAGCCCGGGCGCGGCGTTCGGCAACGAAGCGAAGGTGATCGACACCGAGACCGGCAGAACCCAGCCGCCCGGCATGTCCGGCGAGATCATGGTGCGCGGGGACAATGTGATGAAGTGCTATTACAAGGATCCGGAGACGACCGCGAAGACGCTCGAGCCCGACGGCTGGCTGCATACCGGCGATGTGGGCTACATGGACGAAGACGGCTTCGTGTTCGTCACCGGGCGCATCAAGGAGCTCATCATCAAGGGCGGCGAAAACATCGCGCCGCGCGAGATCGACGAGGCGCTGCTCAAGCATCCCGCCGTGCTCGAAGCCGCTGCGGTCGGCATTCCGGACCAGTACTACGGGCAGGAGATCATGGCTTGCGTCGTGCTCAAGCCGGGATGCGCGTGCAGCGCGGATGAATTGCTCGATTTCTCGCGCGACGAGCTGGGGAGATATAAAACGCCCAAGGTGATCAAGTTCGTCGAACAGCTGCCCAAGGGTCCCTCGGGGAAGGTGCAGCGCCTCAAGCTGCTCGAAATCTAAACATCCCTCCGCCCTCCGAAGACTAAAAAGCGTTATGGGTCGACGCCTCGAAGGCGTGGTGGGCGATAACCGGACGTTTCTCAATTCTGAACCGAAAGTCGGATCGAGCTCGATCTTCGCTCAAATGACGAAGGCATTTCGAGCTGTATTAATTCGACTGCTGGTCGGAGAGAAGCCAGACGTAGGTCCGTGAACCTTCCTGCAGATATGTGGGTCATAAGACGGTGGACAGTTTGCATTCGGCTCGCGCTGAGACTACCATTCCCGTCATGTCGCTGTCCCTATTATCTCGCCGGCCTGTAGTGAGCGGCTTCGCGACAGTGCTGCTGGCTGTGATGTTCCTTTTGCAGGCTTGCGCGGGCTATGCGAGCCCGCTTCCTGGCAATATAACCACAGCCGCCAGCGTCGCCGCCGAAAGTTGTTGCGATACGCGTTGGGAACCGGGCTGCAGCGGTCTTAATGTGGTCGAGGCAGCGGACTCCTGTGTGCGGCACTGTGCGCAACCAAGCCATCGCGCACCATCCCAAACCGCCGTGTCGGCATCGAGTCTCGCGGTATATGGCCCCGACCTCTACATCGGCAAGGTCATTTTTTTCGCGCAACGGCCGCCCTTGAACATAGCGCCACGCGCGATTAGTAGTACACCTCTCATTTATCATCTGCAGCGTCTTCTGAATTAACCCTCGACGGGCCTCGCCAGCGGGGCGCTATAGCTGCGTCCTGCCGTAGCTGAAGCCGCCTGCGACAACGGGCACTGCTTGCCGCAGTTACGCGGCATCAGCCGCCTCCTCTGATTTCAAACATCGTGTGACGGCGTAGCACCGTCCGCCTGTGACAGCGCTCTGGTTATGAGTCGTTCAAGCCATGTGGTTCCACGTTCTCCCTCCAGGAGGCGGTTTCTGCTGACCGCAGGCGCAGGCACGCTTGCCGCCTTCGGTGCCGGGTTGCCTGCTTCAACGACAGCCGCCGTGGTCGAGCACCGCCTCGTCGCCCGCCCTGCACGCATGCGGCTCGTTCCGGAGCCCCATCCGGAGACCGACATCTGGTCCTACAACGATAGCGCGCCGGGCCCGGAGATCCGGGTACGCCAAGGCGACCGCTTGCGAGTGACAGTGGAGAACGGCCTCGATGAGGCCACCACCATACACTGGCACGGTATCCGGCTGCCGAATGCGATGGACGGCGTGCCGTACATCACCCAGCCGCCGATCGAGCCGGGCGGCAGCTTCGTTTACGAGTACACCCTGCCGGACGCCGGCACCTATTGGTACCACCCGCACCAGCGCAGCTACGAGCAGTCCGGACGCGGCATGCACGGGGCGCTGATCGTTGAAGAGCGCAATCCCGTTCGGGTGGACCGCGATGTGGTGTGGGTGTTGGGTGACTGGCGTCTCAACCGGGATGCGTCGATCCGTGGAGGATTCGGACGTTTCATGGACGTGAGTCACAACGGACGCGTGGGCAATACCGTCACTATCAATGGCCGCGACCCGGCACGCGACACTCCCGCACGATTGGCTTGACTCTGACAGCACCTTCGCACTAAGTAAGCGCGCTATGTTTTTGGCCCCTCATATCAAGCGTCTCGTCGGCGTTGTTCTGATCGCCGGACTGCTCTTCGCCCAAGCCGCGTTCGCGCTACGCCCTTGTGTTGATCAGAATATGTCGGCTGCCAGCGCGATAGCTGCGAGCCAACAGCATGACTGCTGCGAACAGACGGTAAAAGAGGTAAGCCTGTGCGTCGCAAAGTGTAGCGACAGCAGCCGGCTCGCCGGACCTGATTCGTTCAAGTTTCCACCTGCCTCTGCTGCCGCTGGATTTCCGCTGTATGTCGCCGCCCCTCCTCTGGTATCACCTATCGCATATCGGCACGCGGGTCGCGCTGCCGACCCTCCTACTACTCTTCGCTTCTGCCGTTTGCTGATTTGATTCTCCGCGCGAGTTGAGAGCAGCCGCCGAGGCGGCAGTCTTTTTTCTTGCGGAGGAAACATGTCTTTGTTCCCGTTGTGGGCAGCCGGATGGCTGCCTGACAAGTCACTCGTGGAGTTGCGGCTGGCGCGCATAAGTACCAGATTCGCCGCCGCATTGCACCGCGGTTTCGACCGTGCAGCTCGTGCGCCGCGCCGGTGGGCACTGCTGGCGGTGGTATGCAGTCTCCTTCCCTTACCTGCGGTTCTGCATGCGGCACAAACGCCGCTCTCCCTTCCCGAAGCTCAACGTCTGGCCGCAGAGCGCTCGCGCCAGCTTGCCGCCCAGGATTCGGCTGTTTATGCGTCGCGCGAAATGGCGGTTGCTGCCGGTCAACTCCCTGATCCGGTACTGCGCCTGGGCATCGACAATCTCCCGATCGAAGGCGCCGACCGCTTCAGCGTCACGCGCGACTTCATGACCATGCGCCGCATTGGCGTCATGCAAGAATTCACGCGCGAAGAAAAACGCAGGCTGCGCGCCGCGCGCTTCGAACGGGAAGCCGATCGCGCGCTTGCGGAAAAGGACCTGACGCTCGCCGCAATCCAGCGCGACACGGCGATTGCGTGGCTGGATGTTTTTTATCTCGAACGGCTGCGCGTGGCGGTTGCCGAGAACGCTCGGGAGATACGCCTCGAAATCGAGGCGACCGAGGGCGCTTATCGCGGCGGGCGTGCCACCCAGGCCGACGTTCTGACCGCGCAGAGCGCGCGCGTGATGATCGAGGATCGTCTGTCCGAACTCGACCGCCTCATCCGTAACGCGCGGGCCACACTCGCGCGTTGGGTGGGGGCAACAGCGGAGACGGCGCCGCTGGCGGGCGAACCGGCCCTGGACACCGTGCCGGTCCATGCGCATGCACTCGAGCAGCAACTGGCGCGCCATCCGAACATCGCAGCCATGACGCAGGAAGTCGCCATGATGGAAGCGGATGCAGCGGTCGCGAAAGCCAATAAGCATCCGGATTGGACGTGGGAGGTCGCCTACCAACAACGCGGACCGGATTTTTCCAACATGGTAACGGTGGGCGTCTCCATCCCGCTGCAGTGGGACCAGAAGAACCGCCAGGACCGGGAACTCGCGGCCAAGCTCTCAATGATCGAGAAGGCGAAAGCACAGCGAGACGAAGCGCTGCGTCAGCACGTTGCCGAAGTCCAGACGATGTTGAACGAATGGGAAAACGGCCGCGAGCGATTGCGTCGTTACCAGCGCGAGCTCGTGCCCCTGGCGCACGCCAGAACCCAGGCCGTTGCATCGGCATACCGCGGCGGCAAGGGAGACCTTATGGCCGTGCTCACCGCCCGCCGCAACGAGATCGACATTCGGACACAGTCGTTGCAGCTCGAAATGGATACCGCCCGAGTGTGGGCGCAACTGCGTTTTTTGTATCCCGATGAAGCGGTCAGCTCTTCTCAGCCGGAGGCAAAAATGCAGAGTCCCATGCCGACCAATTCAAGGGAGGCACAATGAAAACCGGAATTCTGGTCGTAATACTGTTTCTTATCGGTGCGGCCGGGGGGTACGGCCTTTACTCACTCGGCATGAGCCGCGGCATGCAGACGGGCGCACCGGCATCCGACGCCTCAGGCACGGGCGCTGCCCAGAAAGCCGGCGACGTCGACCCGGCGACCGGCAAGAGAGTGCTTTATTGGCACGATCCGATGGTAGCGGGTCAGAAGTTCGACAAGCCCGGCAAGTCGCCCTTTATGGACATGCAGCTCGTTCCGGTTTACGCGGGTGGCGATAACGACGAGGGAAAGGTAACGATCAGTCCGCGCGTACAGCAAAACCTCGGCATGCGGACCGCAGAGGTCACTCGCGGCGTGTTGAAGCCCAGCGTAGAAGCGGTGGGCAGCGTCGCTTTCAACGAGCGTGATGTCGCCGTTGTGCAGGCGCGAACCAGCGGCTACGTCGAAAAATTGTACGTGCGTGCACCGCTCGATGCGGTAAAGAAGGGCCAAGCATTGGCTGAGCTGTACGCGCCCGATTGGGTGGCGGCGCAGGAGGAGTATCTGACTGTGAAGCGGATGGCTGATGAGGGCACAGGCATTGCATCGCTGCTCGACGGTGCGCGCCAACGCATGCGTCTTGCCGGGATGACGGAAGACCACATCCGATTGGTTGAAACAACCGGCAAGATACACCCCCGTCTTACCGTAACCGCGCCCCTGGGTGGAGTCATCACGGAGCTGGGCGCGCGTGAAGGCATGACGGTGATGTCGGGCGCTGCGCTTTTCCGCATCAACGGGCTCGGTACGGTATGGATCAACGCGGAGGTGCCGGAGAGCCTGGCGCGTTTCTTACGGCCCGGGAATGCCGCTGAAGCACGCACGATGGCGCTGCCCGAAGCCGTATTCAAAGGACGGGTCAATGCAATCCTGCCCGAGATCGATACGGCCACGCGCACGCTGAAGGCACGCGTCGAGCTGGCGAATCCCGGCGGCCGGCTCGTCCCCGGCATGTTCGCAAAAGTCGATTTCGCGCCGATGAGCCGCAAGGAAGTCTTGTTGGTGCCGACCGAAGCAGTGATCCAAACGGGGACGCGCAATGTTGTCATTGTGGCTCAAGGCGACGGTGGCTTTACCCCGGTGGACGTTGAACTGGGTTTTGAAGCAGACGGACAGAGCGAGATCCGCAAAGGGCTCGAAGCCGGTCAGAAAGTGGTGATATCCGGTCAGTTCCTGCTGGACTCGGAGGCGAGCTTGAGAAGCACTGCGACGCGCATGCACGATATGCCGGTGCCCGATGCCACCAAGCCGGGCGATACAGTCCATCGCGGAGAGGGCAAAGTCGAAAGTATCGGCAAAGATGAAGTGACGCTGTCGCACGGCCCGATGCCGTCGTTGAAATGGGGCGCCATGACTATGGGCTTCAGGCTTCCCGCAGACAGGGCACCCAAAAATCTCCGTGTGGGTGACACTGTCGCTTTTGAGGTTCGCCAGACACCGGACGGCATGTACGAGATCACCAAAATTTCGCCCCTGACGGCACAGGAGACGAAAAGCGGCACGAAAAGCGGTGAGAGAGGATCGAAAAAATGATAACCGCATTGATCCGCTGGTCGATCCGCAACCGTTTCCTGGTGCTCCTTGCCACGGTGATGATCACCGCGTGGGGTGTATGGGCGATGTTGAAGACACCGCTCGACGCGATCCCCGATCTGTCCGACGTGCAGGTCATCATTCGCACCACGTATCCGGGACAGGCGCCGCAGATCGTCGAGAACCAGGTCACGTACCCGCTTGCGACAACGATGCTTTCGGTGCCGGGCGCGAGAACGGTGCGCGGTTACTCGATGTTCGGCGATTCGTTCGTTTACATACTGTTCGAGGACGGCACCGATCCGTACTGGGCGCGATCGCGTGTTCTCGAATACATGAACCAAGTGCAGTCGAAATTGCCGCCGCAGGCGAAAACGGCGTTGGGCCCCGACGCGACGGGCGTCGGCTGGGTGTACGAATACGCGCTCATCGACAAGAGCGGCAGGATGGATCTCTCGCAGCTGCGTGCGCTCCAGGACTGGTTTCTCAAGTACGAGTTGAAAGCCGTGCCCAATGTGTCCGAAGTCGCAAGCGTGGGCGGCATGGTGCGCCAGTACCAGATCGTGCTGGACCCCGACCGCATGCGAGCCTTCAACATTCCGCACATGAAAGTCATGGAGGCGGTACAGCGCGCGAACCAGGAAACGGGTGGCTCCGTACTGGAGCTTGCCGAAGCCGAGTACATGGTGCGCGCTTCCGGCTATCTTCAGTCGCTCGACGACTTTCGCAAGATACCGCTGATGACCAGCGAGGCGGGCGTGCCGGTCCGATTGGGGGACGTCGCGCGCATCCAGGTCGGCCCCGAAATGCGGCGCGGCATCGCTGAGTTGAACGGCGAGGGTGAAGTCGCAGGAGGCATCATCATCATGCGCTACGGCAAAAATGCGCTGGAAACAATCGATGCCGTCAAAGCGAAACTCGAGAAGCTGAAGTCCAGCCTCCCGGACGGCGTGGAAATCGTGCCGACCTACGACCGTTCGAGCCTGATCAAGCGCGCCGTGCGCAATCTCAACGAGAAACTGATCGAAGAATTTCTCGTCGTGGCCCTGGTATGCCTCGTGTTCCTGTTTCATCTGCGCTCGGCGCTCGTTGCTATCGTGTCCTTGCCGCTTGGCGTGCTGATGGCGTTCATCGTGATGTACTACCAGGGCGTGAACGCCAACATCATGTCCTTGGGCGGGATCGCGATTGCCATAGGAGCAATGGTGGATGCGGCGGTGGTGATGATCGAGAACGCGCACAAGCACATCGAGGCCTGGCACCGTACGCATCCGGGACAGAATCTGACTGGGCCGACGCATTGGCACGTCATCGGAGAAGCCGCAGCGCAGGTCGGACCCGCCCTGTTCTTTTCGCTCCTGATCATCACGCTTTCGTTTGTGCCGGTGTTTACGCTCGAGGCGCAGGAGGGACGGCTCTTCTCGCCGCTCGCATACACCAAGACTTATGCGATGGCGGCCGCCGCGGGTCTGGCGGTTACACTGATTCCCGTGCTCATGGGCTATCTGATCCGCGGCAGGATACCCGAGGAAAAGAAAAATCCGCTCAACCGCGGTCTTATCCGGCTGTATCAACCGGCAGTGCGCAAAGTGCTGTCGTTTCCGACGGCGACACTTGCCGTCGCGATTCTCATTCTGTTCGCAACGATTTATCCCGCCACGCGCATCGGTGGCGAGTTCATGCCGCCGCTCGACGAAGGCGATCTGCTCTACATGCCGTCCGCGCTGCCCGGCATCTCTGCCGGCAAGGCGGCGGAGCTGCTGCAGCAAACGGACCGTTTGATCAAAACCATATCCGAAGTCGCGAGCGTCTTCGGCAAGGCCGGACGCGCCGAAACCGCGACCGACCCGGCGCCGCTCGAGATGTTCGAGACCACGATCCAGTTCAAGCCGCGGGAGCAGTGGCGTGCCGGCATGACACCCGAGAAGCTGGTCGAGGAGCTCGATCGCATCGTGAGAGTGCCGGGGCTGTCGAATATCTGGGTTCCGCCGATTCGCAACCGCATCGACATGCTGGCCACCGGCATCAAGAGCCCGGTCGGGGTCAAGGTGGCGGGCACCAATCTGCAGGAAGTGGATCGCATCGCTTCCGATGTCCAGCGCGTGGTGAAGAACGTGCCGGGCGTGACTTCGGCGTTCGCCGAGCGTCTCTCCGGTGGCCGCTACATCGACGTCAAGATCGACCGCGGCATGGCGGCGCGCTACGGGCTGATCATTGCCGATGTGCAGAGCATCGTGTCGGCCGCCATCGGCGGGGACAACATCGGTGAAACCGTCGAGGGTCTGCAGCGCTTCCCCATCAACTTGCGCTATCCACGCGAAATACGCGACTCTGTGGAAAAAATCCGCAGCCTGCCGGTTCTGACCGAGCGCGGCGCGCAGCTGCGGTTGGGAGATGTTGCCGCCATCACGATCACCGACGGGCCGCCGATGCTGAAGAGCGAGAACGCCCGGCTCTCGGGGTGGGTTTACATCGATCTTCACGGACGCGATTTAAGCTCCGCGGTGGGCGAAATGCAGCAGGCCGTTGCCAGGGAAATCAAACTGCCCCCGGGCTATTCCCTGTCATGGTCCGGGCAGTTCGAGTTTCTGGAGCGCGCTACGGCCAAGCTCAAGATCGTCGTGCCAGCGACGCTGCTGATCATATTCGTGCTGTTGTATCTCACCTTCGCCCGCTTCTCCGAAGCAGCGTTGATCATGGTGACGCTGCCCTTCGCGGTGGTGGGCGGGTACTGGCTGATGTTTTTTCTCGGTTACAACATGTCCATCGCAACGGCGGTGGGGTTCATCGCACTTGGCGGCGTCGCGGCTGAAATCGGCGTCGTCATGCTCCTTTACGTGAATCAAGCGGTCGCCGAGCGCGAAGAGGAAGGGCGTCTTAACAATGTAAAGGATCTCACCGAAGGGATTGTCGAGGGCGCCGCGCTGAGGATCAGGCCCATTGCGATGACAGTAGCAGTCATCATTGCAGGGCTGCTGCCGATCATGTGGGGCTCGGGCACGGGCTCCGAAGTGATGCAACGCATTGCCGCACCGATGGTAGGCGGCATGGTTACCGCGCCGCTCTTGTCGATGTTTGTAATACCCGCGGCTTACCTCCTGATGCGCCGCCGCTCTTTAGTGGTGCGTCGTCAGGCACAGCCGCGGAACGATCCGCAGGTATCAACAACTCTCTGAAAGGAATCAGCGATGAAAGCTAACGCACTCATCACCGTCATTGTTCTCGGCATGTCCAGCGCAGCAATGGCACAGTCCGGCGATATGAAGGGCATGGACATGAAAGGCATGGACGACATGAAAATGGATCGCAAGCCAATGTCCGGGAATGACAAAGGTCAGACCGCGCACAAGGCGACCGGCGTGGTGAAAAGCGCCGATCGGAACAAAGGCACGGTGACGCTCGCTCACGAACCGGTGCCGAGCCTCAAGTGGCCCGCGATGACTATGTCTTTCGCGGTGAAGGACAAGGCAATGCTCGAAAAGCTACCGGCCAACAAGAAAGTGGAATTCGAGTTCGTTCAGCAGGGCAAGGACTACGTTATCACCGGCGTAAAGTAGCGACGAGGCATTGGAACTAATCGGTAGCGAAGACCGAGTTCAAAGGAGAAAGCGATGCGAAACATCCTTGCAGCAGTGGGCTGTTGCATCACCATGGCAATCGCCGTGCCGAACGTGCATGCGCAGCAACTCATCGAGGTCTACAAGAACGCCAACTGAGGTTGCTGCAGCTCGTGGATCGACCATCTGCGGGCAAACGGCTTCCGGGTGAAGCCGATCGACGTGCCGGATACGCGGCCCGTTCGTGAGCGTCTGGGCGTGCCGGAGAAACTCGGTGCATGCCACACCGCGGTGGCGGACGGATACGTGATCGAAGGCCACGTCCACGCGCGCGAGATCAAGCGCTTGCTCAAGGAAAGACCGACCGCGCGGGGACTCGCAGTTCCCGGCATGCCGGCGGGCTCGCCGGGCATGGAGCAGGCCGGACAGGAGCCTTATGTGACTTACCTGTTAGATAAGCGCGGCGGCACTACCGTTTTCGAACGGCACTGAACCGCAGCGAAAGGGCTCGAGGAGTTGTGTTATGAACGTCGGGCAACGCTCGATTGTGTTTTATGTGTCTGCCGTCGCGCTTTTGCTGAGCGCCCACACCGGCCTGGCTGCTGGGAATGCGGTCAGCGGCGCCAAAGCCTTTCAGCAGTGTGTCGCCTGTCACTCGGTCAAACCGGGCGAACATCTGACCGGCCCGAGTTTGGCCGACATATGGGGCAGGAAAGCCGGCACGGCGAAGGGCTTCCGCCGGTATTCCGACGTACTGGAGCGCTCCAGCGTAGTCTGGGACGGCAAGACATTGGATCAGTGGCTTGCCGATCCCGCACGCCTCATACCAGGCAATACGATGACGTTCGAAGGGATAAAAGATGCGGAGCAACGGCAGGATCTCATTGCCTACCTTCGGGCGGTCTCGGAAGGCAAAGCGCCGGCGGCCCCGTCTTCGCGCGGCGGCATGATGGGCAGCGCCGCTCCCACCAATCTCAAGCGTGCCGGTCCTGATTCGCTCGTAACGTCCTTAACGCACTGTGGCGACACGTACACCCTCAAGACGGCCTCCGGCGAGACGCACAAGATCTGGGAATTCAACTTGCGCATCAAGACCGACTCCACCGTGCGCGGGCCCGAACCGGGCAAACCGGTACTGACCGGCGCCGGCATGCGCGGGGACCGTGCCAATATCGTCTTTGCGACGCCGGGCGAGATCAGCCGATTCATCAAACCCTGTTCGTAGGACATGCGATCCATCATGCTTATCGCGGCAATCGCTATTGCGGGGTGCAGCGATGCTTCAACACCAGACGACGATCCAAGAGCGAGTCCGCGCGACGTTTCCAAAGTAGCGGAGGGCCGAAAGTTATACGCGCAACATTGCGCGAGCTGCCACGGCGCGAAGCTCGAAGGGCAGCCAAACTGGCGCCAGCGGCTGCCGAGCGGACGCCTGCCGGCACCGCCGCACGACGAGAGCGGCCATACCTGGCACCATCCGGATAGCGTACTCTTCGGAATTACCAAGCACGGACTCGTGCCGCGGTACGCCCCCAAGGACTACGAAACCGACATGCCGGCTTTCTCCGGGAAGCTGACGGACGAGGAGATCTGGGCGGTGCTCGCCTACATCAAAAGCCACTGGACTTCGAACGACGTACTCGCCGCCCGCGCGGAGATGACGAGGAATGCCAGAAAGCCCTGAACCCACGTGGAGCGCTCAACTGCAACACCCATCACCCCGCCCATCATGCCAGCATGCGTCGACAATGCGGCGGCGACCGCCACCAGTGCGATGCCCTGAAGCGGTCAAAGGTAGGAGGGCCATCAGGGTTACCCCAGTTGGGCGCCAGCGTACGCATAACTGGCGACGTCAGCGCCACGCCAAGGAACCAAGGTGTTTCCAACATCCACGAAAACATCAACGATCGGCACCTTGCAACGTCACTTCACCACCGCCGGCTGCTCTACAGTGCAGGCGCCAATCGTTCCCGTGCGCGACGCAAAGATTGCGGCAACCCGCGTCTTTGAGCGCATGGACCACGGCGGCAGCGCGGTGTTGATGGATAAGCGCCTTGATCACTTTCATATCGATCCTCCGCTAAAGGTCAAGCCAATGCGCTTCTGCGCTCACTGCGCGTTTCCAACCACTCGTACATGAGCGGAAGCAGCAGGAGAGTCAGTGCGGTGGAGCTAAACAGGCCACCCACGACCACAGTTGCAAGCGGGCGCTGCGTCTCTGCACCCACGCCCTGGGACAGCAGCATGGAAATGAGGCCCAGAATCGCCACTGAGGCGGTCATCAGCACCGGCCGGAGACGGAGGCTCGCCCCCTCCCGCATCGCCTCGCGGATCGACAGGCCCTGCCTGCGTCGATCATTGAGAAACGACACCAGCACGATGCCATTCAACATCGCCACACCGAAAACGGCGATGAAGCCGATAGCTGACGGCACTGACACATACTGCCCGGTAAGCGCCAGCCCAAAGACGCCACCGATGATCGAGAAAGGAACGTTGGCGATAATGAGGGCCGCATGTGCAAGCGAATTGAAGGCGGTGTAGAGCAGCAGGAAGATGAGCCCAATGGTTAGCGGCACAATGACAGCCAGACGCGCCATGGTGCGCTGCTGATTCTCGAACGCGCCCACTCCATGCGGTAGCCCTCCGGGAGTTTCACCCGGTTTGCCACGGTTGCCACCCGTGAAAGAGGCACCAGCGCCCCACTTTGAGTGCGTCGCGGAATATCGCTGATCGCCCGCAAGCCGTCGCGGAACGCTGAATCGAGGCGCACCTGAATATCGAAGCGGCGCACACCGGCGGCAACGAAAAACTACTGGGGAAAGAGCTTAGGCGTCCCGCCGGACGGGGCTAGAGGATTCCCACTTTGGCCGCTCTGGGCCGTCGGGGAGAAATGAGAGAGGAGTACCCTGCAGCGCGACGATGGAGGCCACATTGCCGGCGACCCCACAGCAGGATTAGCAGGGTGCACTGCGTAGCTGTGCGCCAGATGACAAACACCGCAGTCGGTGTGCCGAGAAATTTTAAGGGGTGCAGCCATTGCTGACAACGGCAGACACCGAGATGGACAAGTTCCGCTCAGCGGCAGCAGCATGGGAACCTGCGTCCTGGACTGCAGTCCAGAGTCAAGCATCACGCGCCGCCCTTTGGGCGGGCGATCGACCTTCGCTGTGACTCGAGTCCCTCAGTGCATGTAGCGCGTCCTTGATAACGCGTACGGCGGAGCGCAGGAACAAGGCCGCCAATGCAAGTCCCACCACGAGGTCGGGCCACGGCGACCCGGCAAGCCACACGCCGCCTGCGGCGACGAATACCGCGAGATTGGACGCGATATCGTTTCGCGAACACTGCCACACCGAGCCCATGTTCACGTCCT
>CAMPGR010000080.1 GCA_946885605.1 uncultured Pseudomonadota bacterium | reverse complement strand
CGAGGCGCCCGCAGGTGCGCAGTGCATCGACCTGGCGCGACTGGGCGAGAGCTGCCCGCGCGCTTTCTGATGCGAGATGAGCGAGTCCTCCACCTCGCGAAATGAGATCGAGATCGATGGAAAGTACAGCGCCCGCGCGGCGCCGATGCGCGCGTTTGCCGCGACCAGAATTTGCTCCGATTGCCGCAGATCGCCACCGCACCGGCGAGCGTGATGACGATCGAAACCACCCACGCGAAGATCGGGCGGTCGATGCAGTAATGAGAGAGGCTCATCTCACCCCGGCGTCAGTTCGCCTGCTTGCGGGTCGGCGTGCGCAAGTCGACCTTTTCGTCCGCGTATCTCCAATACGATAGGGAAAGGCGGCGGCCGCGATACATTGGACCTTGGTCCAACCTGCGGGCCGCCGAAAGGCTGTGCACGGTAAGACCAAAGTCCAATTGTCCCGCGTTCCCTGCACGCGCAGCATTTTCGGGCGGTGACGATCCCCCGATTCTGTCCATATGTCACAATGAGTCGCGCCGAAGATCCGCTTGCAAAGGTCGCGCCTGCTTTTCGGCGAGAGGCAGAACTGCGGCCTGTCTTCCTCCCGCATCTGCAATGCTGTGGCCTGATCGCAGCGCTGCTCGCCCCGCCCGCACACGGGGCGATGTTCAAAGGCGAAGCGCTGGATAACGTCGCTGATATCGTGTCGTGGGTAGTCCTCTTTGTCGCGCCCGTCATCCTGATCGTTCTCTTCTGGCTCGTGCACATCCTGCCGGAGAAGATCGCCGAAAAAAGGCGGCATCCGCAGGCCAAGGCGATTCAGGCATTGTGTCTGCTCTCGCTCGCTTTCGGCGGAATGCTGTGGCCGCTTGCGTGGTTGTGGGCCTATTCGAAGCCGGTGCTGCATAAGATGGCGTATGGCACCGATGTCGCGGATCACGAGATGGGCGAGAGCGATGAGGAGGATGCGGCTGCGCCGGAGACCGCATCGGAGCCGCAGCGCCCGCGCATCAAGAAGGTGGCTGAGCGCAAGGGCGAGATTGCCGACGAAACTCATCCGAGCAGGGAGCGTGCGTAATGGAACTCATCCTTCTGCTCATCTACGCGGGGTTCGTGTGGCTGATCTTCTTCAAGTTCAGGTGGCTCCCGTGGAACATCGTGAGCCAGGTGATCGTGGTCACGCTGCCCATCATCGGCCTGGCCGCCACGATACTGCTCCTGAATCTCGTCGCTCCCTCGACCAATGACGTGCGCGTCATCAATTACGTAGTTCAGATCGTGCCGCGAGTCACCGGCCGGGTAATCGAAGTGCCCGTGGAGCCCAACCTCCTCGTGAAAAAGGGCGAGGTGCTCTTCCGCATCGATCCGGAGCCGTTCCAGAATGAAGTGAACGGGCTCGAGGCGCAGCTCGGCCAGGCGCGCGCGAAACTCAACGAGGCGGAAGCGAAGCTCTCCGAAACCCAGGCCGGAGTACGCGAGTTGCGCGAAAGCCTGAAGGCCGCGAAAGGGCAGGTGGGCGCCATCACTGTCAAGCTGGAGCTTGCGCGCAAACGCGTCCAGCAGCATAAGGAGCTCGTCGACGCGTTCGCGGGGAACCGCTTCGACCTCGAGAGCGCGCTTACCGAATCGCAGGGCCTGCAGTCGGAGCTCGCGAGCGCGCGCGCGAACGAGGCTCAGGTGCTGCAGAAGCTCTCCGCGCAGGTGGAAGGCGAGCAGGCGCAGGTCGCCGCAGCCAGAGCGCAGCTCGCCGCCGCGTATGCGCAACGCGCGACCATCGAGGCGCAGCTCGCGAATGCGAAGTGGAGCCTCGCGGAGACGAGCGTGTATGCGCCTGCTGACGGTTATGTCGTCAATCTGCAGTTGCGCCCCGGCTCGACGGTCTCGCAGTTCGCGGGGCTGCCGGTATTGAGCTTCGTCGAAAACGAACAGTGGGTCATCGCGCTCTTCAGCCAGAACGAGCTGCGCCGGATCGAGCCCGGCAACGACGCGGAGATCGCCCTAGAGACGTATCCGAACCGGATCATCAAGTGCAGGGTCGAATCGATCGTATGGGCCACCGGCCAGGGACAGCTTCCCATTTCCGGGATGCTGCCGCAGACCGGCGCGGCGCCCGTGCCGCCGGGCCGCTTTGCGGTCAAGCTCGCCGTGGACGAGAGGGACGCCGATGTGTTCCTGGCAGCCGGCGCGCGGGGGAATGGCGCCGTATATACCGAATCCCTCACGTTTCTCCACATCCTGCGCAAGATCATCATGCGGGTGGGCACGAAGCTCGACGCCCTGATCCTCAAGCTGCACTGAATGAGGCGGCGATGCGGATTCGAGCTTTGATGTTGGCAGCACCGCTCGCGCTTGGCGCCTGCGCGCTGAAGCCACCGCCTTCGCAGGAAGAGCTTGTCCGCGATGCGTTGCCCAACGCACGGGTTCCCGCTTCGTGGTCCGCTGGCGGCACCCGCGATGCGGTGGCCGATGACTGGCTCCAGAGCTTCGCGGATCCCCGCCTCAGTGCGCTGGTCGCCGAAGCCCTTTTGTACAACACCGACCTCCAGGTGGGCGCCACCCGGGTCGAGCAAGCCGTGGCGGCACTCAAGATCGCGGGCGCCTCGCTCGCGCCCGCCGTTGACGTTCTAGGTCGCGGGGCGCGCAAGGTGGCGGGCGGCGGCACCACGGATGTGACCGGCGTCATCGTGAGCGCATCATGGGAGCTCGATGTCTGGGGCCGCATTCGCTACGGCCAGCGGGCGGCGCACGAGCAGCTGCGATCGGCGGCTGCCGATTACACGTATGCTCGTCAATCAATCGCTGCCCTGGTTGCGAAGAGCTGGTTCGTAGCCGCCGAGGCGAGTTTGCAGCGAGCCTTCGCCCAGGACGCCGTTGCCGCATCCGAGAAAATGATCGGAATCGCTCGTGTGCGTGTGCGCGTGGGCACCGGCAATGAGCGGGATATCTCGCTCGCCGACGCCAGCCTTCAAACGTATCGCGATACGCTGCGGCAGCTCGATCTCTCGCGCGCGCAGGCGCTGCGTGCGCTGGAAGTGCTTGCCGGCCGCTATCCCGCTGCGATGCTCCAGGCGGCCGACACGCTTCCGCCCCTGCCGTCGGCTCTGGCGACCGGTATACCGGCGCAACTTCTCGAGCGACGCCCGGACGTGATCGCCGCGGAGCGCCGAGTCGCAGCCGCTTTCAACCGCGTCGGAGAAGCGCAGGCGGCGCGCCTGCCGCGCTTGAGCCTCACCGCCGCGATCAACTCGATCAGCAGCACGCGCTTTGTCCTGAAGGATCCGGATAATCCGGGCGGCGCGATCGGCGGTCTGCTCACGTGGCCGCTGCTGACGGGCGGCGCGCTCGAAGGTCAAGTCGAAGCGCGCACCGCCGAGCAGAAACGCGCGGTCGCCGAGTATGCGGCGATCGGGCTGAAGGCGTTCAACGAAGTGGAATCGGCGCTCGCGGCCGAGGCGACGCTCGTCGAACGCGAGCGGCTGTTGCGGCAGGCTGTCACCGATAACGAGCGCACCGTCGGTTTCTCCGAGGTACAGTTTCGCGTCGGAGTGATCGACATGCGCGCGATTCTGACCGATCAGCTCCAGCTCTACGCTTCGCGCGTCCAGTTGCTCCGAGTGCAGTCCGAGGCGTTGGCGCAACGAGTGAATCTGCATCTCGCGCTCGGCGGCGGCATCACCGAGCCGCCACCTTCCCCGGCGCCGGCGGCCCCGGCGAGCGTCGGCCTCAATGTGAGGTAGCCGCGCACCCTGATCAGTGCAGCATGCGCGCGGCATCGCTCAAGAGCGCGCCTTTCGGAAGCAACGCGCTTCGCGGAAAGCGCACCAGCATGACGGTGCGAAATTCCGCGGGGCCAGCCGGCACCGGGATGTGCGCAACCTGCAAATCGAGCGTCTCGCCGGGCATCGCACTGTCTTCGCGCAACACGACGTTCATACGGTCCAGACGCAGCCGCCTCGTCGAGAGGTAGAAATGGTCGCTAGGATTGGAGAGCACCTCGCGCAAACGCTCGAGCTCGAGTTCCAGCCCCTCGTGACCCGCGGCGAGGCTCTTCAGGTTCGCCTCGTTCATCGCGAGTTCGGTCTGCACGCGGGCAAGTTGGCTGTTCTCGGGTGCAGCTTTGCCGGCGAGCGCGGTGAGGCCCGCGCCCCGGCGCTCCAGCAGGCGCAACCGCGCACGCAGCAGGGCGATCTCCTGCTCGAGCCCCGCGCGTCGGGACTGTTCCTGGGCAGCCAAAGCGAGACCGGTCAGCGCGAGCTGGTCGAGGACGCGCCGCTCGATTTCCTGACGCAGTTCGAGCTCGGAGCGGCCGCATACTCTTACGCGGCAATCATCGAAGCTCACTGTCGTCTGCTGCACGTCGCGCCGCAACACGCCCCCTTCGAGCGCTAGGCCCAGCGTGCGGCGCTCGACCAGAAGCATGCTGAGCACTGCATACACGTCCTGCGCCGATGTGTTCCTGTCGCACCACTCCCGCAGGTCAGGTGAGCGGCTGAACGCGCGCGCGAGGTCTTCGGCGGTGGCGAAGAGGGCGCGTATCGTGGCGTCTGACTGCCACGCTGCGGCGCTTGCTTCGCGCGCCGGCGCAGCCCTCGCCACGACCGATTTCGCATATTCCATCGCCGTCCGGACAGCGGGCTTCAACCGCGCGCGGTAACGCCGCGCGAAACGCAGCCGCGGATTGGTCAGTTCGACGATGCGCTCCAGTGCTTCGTCCGTTCGCGCGTCCCCGGTCCGGCCCGTTACGTCTTGCTCACCCCGGAACCAGTCGAGTATGCCCATGCGGACCCTCCCTTACTTGTTCCACCGTGATCCGGTTATGACGGAAACATTGAGCCGGCGATTCTTCCAGAAGAGGTTCTGGACCCGGGGCTGCAATTGCTGCAGCTTGATCGGATCCGTCCCTTCGAACGTGACCATGACCGCCGGGCGCGACCCGTCGCCCGGCACATGTTCGATGCCGTCGAACGCGGGGAACCCGTATTTCACGAGGAACGCCTTCAATTCGTCGTCCGACGTGCCAGGCGCGATATTTCCGATCCACAACTGTGCCATCGTCTCTCCCTTCAGTAGCCTAGGCCATGATATGCACACCGCCATCGACATAGACGGTATCGCCCGTCAGCCGCCGCGCGAGCGGCGTCGCGAGAAACGCGCAGGTGTACCCCACGTCCATGATGTCCACGAGTTCGCCGAGTGGCGCACGCTGCGCGGCGGCGTTGAGCATGAGCTCGAAATCCTTGAGCCCGGAGGCCGCCCGCGTTTTCAGGGGCCCCGGCGAGATCGCATGCACCCGTATGCCCTTCGTGCCCAGCTCGTACGCGAGATAGCGGCAACATGCTTCGAGCGCCGCCTTGACCGGCCCCATCACGTTGTAGTTCTTCACGACCTTGTTCGCGCCGTAGTAGCTCATGGCGAACATGGCTCCGCCTTCGGTCATGAGCGGGGCGGCGAGCCGCGCCATTCTCACGAAGGAATGGCAGGAGATATCCATGGCCTGGCCGAATCCGGTCGCGGAGCAGTCGAGGAGCCCTCCCTGCAGGTCTTCCTTCGGCGCCCAGGCGAGCGAGTGCACGAGCATGTCGAGGCGTTTCCATTCCGTGCGAATGCGCTCGAACAGCGCCTCGAGCTCGCCGGCGTGCGTCACATCGAGCGGCATGAATATGGGCGCCTCGAGTTCGCGGGCAAGCGGCTCGACGTAGGATTTGGTTTTCTCGTTGATGTAGGTTATCGCCAGATCCGCGCCGAGCGTGCGAAACGCTTTTGCACAGCCATACGCGATCGAATGCTGGTTTGCGATGCCGACGACGAGCGCTTTGGCACCCTTCAATATTGGACGCGGGAGTTCCATGTTCATCTCTTGATAGTCGATGCCGCGATCAAGCGGCAAATGTCCTGCGGATGGCGCGTGCGGAAATCTCAGTGTTGGCGCGGGCGGCTCGCCCTGCAATTGGACCTTGGTCGCATCCGGATGAGAGCGGCGGGCAACGCGATACGCGGCGCCGGGCAGGCGCTTGCGAGTCACTGCCGCGCGTAGGTGAAGAACCCGCTGCGCGTTTTGCGGCCGAGCTGGCCGGCCTCGACCTTCTCGCGCCACAGCGGGCACGGGCGATACTTCGGGTCCTTGAATCCCTCGTACAGCACCTCGAGGATGGAGAGGCACGTGTCGAGACCGATCAGGTCGGCGAGCGCGAGCGGGCCGATGGGATGCGCCATGCCGAGCTTCATGACCCGATCGATGTCCTCGGCGCTCGCGAGACGCTCGTGCAGGCAGAACACGGCTTCGTTGAGCATCGGCAGCAGAATCCGGTTGGCGACGAAACCCGGGCTGTTCCTCACCTCGACCGGCGTCTTGCCGAGCTTTTCCGTCAGCGCCTTGATCGCGTCGTACGTCGCATCAGACGTCTGCAGCGCCCGGATCAGCTCGACGAGCTGCATGACCGGAACGGGGTTGAAGAAATGCATGCCGACCACCTGCGGCGGGCGCTTCGTCGCGCCGGCGATGCGGGTAAGGGAAATCGACGACGTATTCGAAGCAAGTATCGCGTCGGGCTTGGAGATGCGATCAAGCTCCGCAAAGATTTTCAGCTTGAGCTGAACATTCTCCGTGGCGGCCTCCACCACGACGTCACAGGCTGCGAGCTCGTCGAGGCGCGTCGCAGTCCTTATGCGCGCAAGCGCTGCGCTGCGCGCGTCTTCGCTCATCTTGTGCTTGGCTACGAGGCGTTGCATGTTCTCGTCGATGCCCGCAAGGCCTTTTCGCACTGCGTCGTCGTCGATGTCGTTGAGTACGACTTCATATCCGCTCGCAGCCATTACCTGCGCGATCCCGCGGCCCATCGTTCCAGCGCCAATCACGCCGAGCAATCGTGTGTCCATGCGGTTCTCTCTCTGGACATATCCCGAAGACAGGTCAGTCCGGCAGCCCGGATGCACCGTCTGCGGCGGGCAAACCGCGAGCGAGAGCGATCATGCGATCCGCGGGCTCTGTTGCGCGATGCGCTGTGCACGATGGCTGCGCGCAATGTGCGGCGGGCGGGAGGTAAGCCGTAAGTCCGCCTGACGACCGGCACTCTGCGTCCGCTACAGAGCCATTTCGGGCACGCGCTCGGGCACGATGAGCTCGGCCTCGGTTGCGGCGAGCACATCCTGGACCGAGACACCGGGAGCAGTTTCGAGCAGCGTCGCGCGCGCCTGCGGGAACGCAATGACGGCAAGTTCCGTCACCAGCAGATCGATCCGGCGCGTGGAAGTGAGGGGCAGGCTGCATTCCTTGACGATCTTCGATTTGCCTTTGGCCGCGTGCTGCATGCCGATCACGACCCGTTTGGCACCGGCGACGAGATCCATCGCGCCCCCCATGCCGGGCACAAGTTTTCCGGGGATCATCCAGTTGGCGAGAAGACCGCTCTGGTCCACCTGCAGGCCGCCGAGCACCGTCATGTCGAGGTGCCCGCCCCGGATGAGTCCGAACGACATCGCGCTGTCGAAGGCGCACGCGCCCGGCAGCGCAGTGACAGGTCGCCCGCCCGCGTCGGTGAGCCGTGCCTGCGCGAGGCCCTGTTCGGCTACGGTGCCGGTGCCGATGAGGCCGTTCTCCGACTGGAAGAACACGTGCACACCGGCCGGCACGTAGTTCGCGACTTGGGTTGGTATGCCGATGCCCAGATTCACGAGCATGCCCGGGCGCAGCTCGCGCGCAAGGCGTCTGGCGATGAGGGTTTGTGGGTCCATGGCGTGCGTCATGCGGCTGTGAGGAGGTAATCGACCACTGCAGCCGGCGTGACGACGTGGTCCGGCGCGATGAGGCCGACGGGCACGATGTGCTCGGCCTCGACGATCACGCGGTCTGCGGCCAGGGCGATCACCGGATTGAAATTGCGAGCAGTAAGCGCATAAGCGAGATTGCCTTGATAATCGGCAAGGAACGCCTGCACCAGCGCAAAGTCCGCGCGCAGCGCGATCTCCAGCAGGTATTCCCGGCCGTTTACAGCGAGCTTGCGCTTGCCTTCCTCGACGACTGTTCCGACGCCCGTCGGCGTCAGCACGCCGCCCAGGCCGAATCCGCCGGAACGGATGCGCTCGATCAACGTGCCTTGCGGCACCAGCTCCACCTCGATCGCGCCCTCTATCATCTTGCGCTGCGTTTCGGGATTGAGGCCGATGTGGCTCGCGATCGTTTTGCGCACCAGCCCCGCGCTCACGAGCTTGCCGACGCCAACGCCGGGTACCGCATTGTCGTTGGCGATGATGGTGAGATCACGCTTGCGCTGGCGCACGAGTTCGTCCATCAGCCGTTCAGGCGTTCCGCAGCCCATGAAACCGCCGACCATGAGGCTCGCCCCGTCCGGAATCATGCCGACCGCCTTTTCCACGGAAATCGTCTGCATATCGATTGCTCCCGTTTGACGGGCGTCTAGTTGACCGGTCTCGCTGCGACCATGCTTTGAGTGTGGCGTGCAATCATCAACTCTTCGTTCGTGCGGATCACCCACGCCGACACGCGGCTGTCCGAGGCGCTGATGTGCGGCCCATTACCCTCGTTCGCGGCGCCGTCGAGAGTAATGCCGGCCCATGCGGCGCCCTCACATGTGCGCGCCCGTATCGCGGCCGCCCGCTCGCCGATGCCTCCGGTGAAAACGAGCGCATCGAGGCCGCCGAGCGCTGCCACCAGCGAGCCCAGCTCGCGTCGGATGCGGTATACGAATAGATCCACGGCAAACTTCGCGCGCGGCTCCGCGCTCGCAAGCAGCGTGCGCATGTCGCTCGAGATGCCGGATACCCCGAGCAGTCCGGATTCCTGGTAGATGAGCTTCTGTGCGTCGCGCGTCGTCATTCCGAGCTCGTCCATGAGATACAGCACGACGCCGGGATCCAGCGCCCCGCTGCGCGTGCCCATGGGCAGGCCATCGACCGCCGTGAAGCCCATCGTGCTGGCGGCGCTCTTGCCCGCCGCCATCGCGCACATGCTCGCGCCATTGCCGAGATGCGCAACGACGACGCGGCCCGCGGCAGCTTTCGCGTCCAGGGTCGGCAGCGCGCTCGCGATGTATTCATACGACAGCCCGTGGAAACCGTATCGCCGCACGCCGCGGTCCGTGATCGCTCGCGGCAGCGCATACGCCTGGGCGAGTTCCGACTGGGCACGATGAAATGCAGTATCGAAGCACGCCACTTGCGGCAGGTGCGGCAGTTTCGCTGCAACGACACGAATCGGCGCGAGGTTGTGAGGCTGGTGCAAAGGCGCAAGGGGTGCCAGCCTGTCGAGCTTGTCGAGCACATCGGGTGTGACGCGCACCGGTTCCGCAAACTCGGTACCGCCGTGCACCACGCGGTGGCCGAGCGCTGCCAGCCGGTAGTTCCCGCGGTGCGCCTTCAGAAAATCCACGAGGTGGGCGATGGCGCCTTCGTGGCCCAGCCGCGTGCCCTCGCCCCACTGGTGCTCGCCGAGCGTTTCGCCCGCGGGGTTTTGCGCGCTGAAACGCGGTGCGGTGTACAGCGCCTCGATCTGCCCCTTGAAGAGGAGCCGCGGTTCGGTTTCGTCCAGCGTGAACGCCGAGAACTTGATGCTCGAGGAGCCGGCGTTCAGAACGAGCACCGCGTCCGCCATGGCATCACGCTGCCTTCGCACTGCGCTCGCGGCGCCACTTCGCGATGAGCGCCGCAACGGCACACGAGGCAAGCCGCGTTGTCACGGAATCGGCGCGGCTGGTCAGAATGATCGGCACACGCGCGCCGAGGACGATACCCGCAGCGTCCGCATCGGCGAGGAAGGTGAGACTCTTCGCGAGCATGTTGCCGGCTTCAATATTTGGCGCAACGAGCACGTTTGCGCGACCCGCGACCGGCGAATCGATTTTCTTGATCTGCGCCGCCTGCAGACTCACCGCGTTGTCGAGCGCAAGCGGCCCGTCGAGCATGGCGCCGGTGATCTGCCCCCGGTCCGCCATTTTGCAGAGCGCGGCCGCGTGCATCGTCGATTCGAGTTTCGGGTTGACGGTTTCCATCGCGGAGAGGATCGCGACGCGCACCTCCTCCATCTGCAGCGCGTGCGCGAGGTCGATGGCGTTTTGAATGATGTAGACCTTGTCCTCCAGGGTCGGGGCGATGTTGACCGCGCCGTCGCTGACGATCAGCGTCTCCTCATGATTGGGCACGTCCATGACGAAGCAATGACTGATGCGCCGCCGGGTGCGCAGGCCGGTTTCCCGGTTGACGACCGCGCTCATCAGCTCGTCGGTATGGAGGCTGCCCTTCATCAGCGCCTCCGCCTTGCCTTCGCGCACGAGCCTGACCGCGGCAGCGGCCGCGGCTTCGGCGCCCGCGACGTCCACAATAGGGATGTCGCCGAGATCGAAGTTGTGCGCCGCCGCCTCCGCTCTTATCCGCGCTTCGGGTCCGACGAGAATAGGCGCGATGAGACCGAGCCGTGCGGCGTCCAGCGCCCCTTGCAGGGAGGATTCGTCACACGGGTAGGCGACCGCCGTCGGCACCGGCGCGAGCGTCTTGCAGTACGCGATCAGCCGCTCGTATTTCTCGTGCTTGCGTCTTACGTCCATGGCTCAGTCCTTCAGTGGGGCGTTGAGGCGCGCGGTGTGCGGCGTGCGCCGCCTCGCGCCCTTGCGCGCGGCCGTCGCGCGCTCTCGTCGTGGGGCCCTGCGCCCGCTTTACCGTCGGCAGGCCGTGCGCTCATCCCGCCGTTCAGCACATCGCGCAGGCGCTCGAACATCGCGATCTGTTCCGGCGTGGGCTTGCTCTGCTGAACGCGGTCATCCGCCACCACGCGCTCGAGCAGCGTCATGAGACGCATCCGTTCCTTGTCGGTCAGCAGCCGTGGCAGCGTCTCGAGCGCCTCCTGCGGCGCGTAACGTACGATGATCTCCTGCTCTCCGCGTATGCGTCGCCACTGATCGAGCGGGAGATCCGGAACGAAGGCGGCGTAGTCTTTCGCCAGATCCCGGCGCATGATCAGGCGCGAGAGCGGCAAAGGCTCGCCCTTGCGGGAGAGCAGGAACGTAACCCGCGCGAACGCTTCGGTGTAATTGCCTTGCGCAATGCGGGCGAGTGCCTCTTTCACGAACGGCCGTTCGAGCGCTGTTGCGGGCTCGGCCACCGTCTCCCGCCCCGCAAGCTCGTCAGCGAGATAGAACTCGAACATGTTCCCGTAGATCGAGAAGAAGGTCGCTTCGCTGATGGCGTCGCGCACCGCGCGGTAGTAGTCGAGGCTCGCGCTCACGAGTTCCGCATTGAGCTTCTCCGTCCTGCGCAGCGGCTCGTCGCCGCGAACGGGTTGACGCTGAGACTTCACCATTTGCGCCGCGGGCCCGAGCCACGCGCACCACGGATTGAAGTCCGAGACGGCCCAGCGCTGGACGCGGAGCGGGTGGAACTGGCGGCGGAGTCTGGCGGTAAGCTCGTTCGAAGTCGCCTTGACGAACGGCCGCACGAATAGCTCGTAGGCGCGCTGGTTGAGTTCGGACAGGGTGGCGACAGCCTCGAAGGGGCGCTCGTCCGCCCGCTGCAGGCGATTGAGGCGCGCGGCAACCTCTTCAAGGCGGTGCTCGCGGAACTCCACCTCGTACTCGGGCTTGCCGTCCGCGCCGCGGCGCTCGAGGATCTCCATTCCGTAGAGGCCCGGCGGCAGCGTCTCCACCGCCTTCAGCACCGAGACGATTTGCGCGTGCTCCTTCTTCGCGACCTTCCCCGATACGAATATTCCCAGGTGCCCGATAGTCCGGTGCAGCAGCCCGACGATCACCTGGCCGCGCGCCTTGATTTCCTCGGTGCTGCCGTAGATGTCGGAGACCCAGTTGAAGGCCTGTTGCGGCGGCGTGATGTTGTCGCCCATCGAGGCGAACAGGATGATGGGCGACTTGATGTCGCGGAGATCGAACTCCTTGCCGCCCCGCTCCTTCACCTCGCCCGACCAGAGCTTGTTGCCCACGAAGAGATTGCGCGTGATCCATTCGATCTCTTCACGGTTCATGAGAGAGAACCCGCCCCACCAGCGCTCGAATTCGAGAAAGCGCGGCGGCTCGGTGTCGGCGTTGTCGAATACGTGGTAATACTTGTCCCACAGGCTGTTGGCGGGATTCAGGTTCTCGAAGTTCTGCACGAGATGGGCGCCGTCGAAAACGCCGTTTCCGCGGTCGGCCAGGAACGATGCCGGCCACGAGCCGCCGAGCAGGCCACCCGCATAGCGCATAGGGTTGTCGCTTTCGCCTTCGGACCAGGCGCCGCCCCAATAGGACATCGGAGCACCATTGATGACTACAGGCCCGGCGTACTCGGGGTCGGTTGAAGCGAGCATCATCGCCGCCCATCCGCCCTGGCAATTGCCGACGATCGCCGGCTTGGGGCTCTGGGGGTGCCGCTCGCGCACCGCGTGCACGAACCGCTGCTCGGCGGCGCATACGTCGAGCATCGTCTGCCCCGGTTGCGGCTCTCGGAAGAAGATGATGAAGTAGACGGGGTGGCCCTCGGCGAGAGCGACGCCCGCCTGCGAATCGTCCTTGAAACCGCCGATGCCGGGGCCGTGCCCCGCGCGCGGGTCGATAATGATGTAGGGGCGGCGTTTCGCATCGACCGTCACGCCGGCGGGCGGCTTGATCGCGACCAGCGCGTAGTTCACCGGGCGCGCATAGCGGCGGCCATCCTCGATCAACTCGTACTCGAAATTGAGCACGGGCGGCATGCCGCGCCGCATATGCTCGATGAAGTTGTTGCCCCGCTCGCGCAGCGTGTCCCAGAAGAGGATGGAGCGCTGCGCGAAGTCCACGGCGTAACGGTAGCCGCTTGTCCAGAGGTCCGTGATCTCGTCCGGTTGTGCCGCGGATTCGGGCCGGTGATCCCTGTAGGCCTGCTCCAGCCGGGAAACGTAGTGCTCCTGCGCAATCTTCATGCGCTTCTGGAAGAGCATCGTGATCTTGGTTGCCAGATCGTGGCTGTGGCTGGCGTGGGTCGCAGCATCCATGGAAGTCCCCGACGGATTGACGCTCTGTAATCAAAATGCCCCGCGCTCCGGGTGCCGGATGGGGCAGCGCGCGTGGCGTGGCTGCTCGATACTGTGCTCCGCTACACGGCCGGACAATTGGACCTTGGTCCCAACGCGGGCGGCCGCGAGAGGCATCGACGTTGATTTCCGCTCAACCTTTCCTCAACTTGCGGAGCGCGGCGAGCTGCGCGGCAAGCGTCGCGATTTCCGCCTCGACCGCGGCAACCTCCTGCTTGTCGAGCGCGCGGCTGCGGGCTTCCTCCGCTTTCTTGAGCGCTTCGCGCGCTCTCGTCTCGTCGAGGTCCGGGCCTCTGATGGCGGTGTCGGCAAGGACGGTGACGATGCTCGGTTGCACTTCCAGCAGTCCGCCCGCGACGAAGATGAGCACCTCCTCACCGCCGGCGGGCGGTTTGATGCGCACGACGCCGGGCTTGATGCGCGTGATGAGCGGCGCATGACGGGGATAGATCCCGAGTTCGCCTGCTTCGCCCGGAAGCACCACGAACTCCGCCTCGCCCGAGTAGGTGCTCTCTTCGGCGCTTACGACATCGATGTGCAGCGTGGGAGCAGCCATGAGCCTCTCTCCGGAATGTGGGGCCCGTGGATCTCTTCTTTAAACCGCGGCAGCGCCGCCGACGATCTCGGCGATCTCGCGCGTGATCGAAGCCTGCCGGTTCTTGTTGTAGATCAGGGTGAGCTCGTCGATCAGCGTGCCGGCGTTATCGGACGCAGCCTTCATCGCCACCATGCGCGCCGCCTGCTCGGATGCCATGTTCTCGGCGAGCGCCTGATGTACGAGCGCCTCGACATAGCGCGTCATCGCAGCGTCCACCACGGTCGGCGCCTCCGGCTCGTAGATGTAGTCCCACACCCCTGTCGGAACGCCGAGCCGCTCCCCCGAAAGCGGCAGCAGCAGGTCGTTCACGGATTCCTGCTTCATGGTGTTGATGAAACGGGTGTAGATGACGGACAGCCGGTCGATGCGTCCTTGAAGGTAGGCATCGAGCATGACTTTTATCGCCCCGAGAAGCGCCTCCATGACGGGCCTGTCGCCGAGCTGCGTAACGTACGAAACGACGTTCGCACCGAGGCGCTGCATGAATCCGAGCCCGCGGGTGCCGATCGCGCAGACGTCCGCCGGCACCCCGTCCTTTTCCCAGCGTCTGAGCTCGTGCAGCGCAAGGCGCAGCGCGTTGGCGTTCAAGGCTCCGCACAGCCCCTTGTCGGTGGTCACGACGATGATGCCCACGCGCTTCACGGTCTCGCGGGAAATCAGGAACGGATGACGGTATTCGGGGTTCGCGTGGCTCATGTGCGCCGCGAGATTGCGGATTTTCTCGCCGTACGGCCGCGCGGCACGCATGCGCTCCTGCGAGCGGCGCATCTTGGAAGCAGCCACCATCTGCATCGCCCGCGTGATCTTACGGGTGTTTTCCACGCTGCGGATTTTCATCCGGATTTCCTTGGTGCCTGCCATGGGGCGCCCTCACGTCCCGTCGCGCGTCAGGAGAGCGAATCGGGCTCGTTTCCCGCCGCGCACGCCAAAGAACGCCGGTCCCGCTGCGATTGCGCAATCCACGCGATCGCGTCGAGCAAAGCCTGATCGTCAACGGGCTTGCAGAAAAAAAAGCGTGCGTCGAGGGCGCGCGCGCTGCGGCGCGTCTCGTCGTCGTCGCGCGCCGATACGGCGATGACCGGCATGGAGATGCCGCGCGACCTGAGTTGCTCCTGCACCTGCAACCCGCTCATTCTCGGCATCGTCATGTCGAGGAGAACGCACGCCGGACACTCGGATCCGACTTCCCTCAGGAAGAGATCGGGCGTCGCGTAGCCCTTGGGACGAAAGCCGCCTGCGCGCATCAGGCGCTCGAGCCCCCTGCGAACGAGATCGTCGTCATCGACGATGTAAACGACACATGGCTCCGTAGGCATGATTACCGATCACCGGGGCGTCCTGCGAGCGTCCACGCTACGGCAGCGGTTGCTGCCTCGCAATTGGACCTTCGTCGTATTGCTGCTCCGGGTTCATCCATGCCTTGAGCAGGGTGTACACCACGGCAAGCACGACCGGACCCAGGAAGATGCCGATCACTCCGAAGCCCAGGAGTCCGCCGACGACTCCGGCGAAAATCATGATGAGGGGCAGATCGGCGCCCCGCTGTATGAGTATGGGGCGCAGAACGTTGTCGATTGCGCTGACAAAGATGGAATAGACGAGCAGTGCGGTGGGCGCCCATGCGCTTTCGCTCGTCCAATACATCCATGTCACCGCGCCGATCAGCACCGGGGCCGGGCCGATCTGCGCGATGGACAGCACGAACATGAAAGCGGTCAGCAGGACCGGAAACGGGACACCCGCGACCGCAAGCCCGATGCCTCCCAGGGTGCTCTGCACCAACGCGGTAACAATCACGCCCAGCGCTACGCTGCGTATGGCGCGGCCTGCGAGAAACACCACCTTTTCGCCATGCACGCCCGCAAGCCGGCGAAAAAAGCCGATCAGGCCCGCAGCAGCGCTCTCGCCGCGGGCGAACAGGATGGCCGAGATGACGAGCGTAAGCATGAAGTGGACGATGAGCATCCCGACGCTCCCGATCTGGCCCACGAGCCAGCGCGCAGCGCTCTGCGCGTAGGGCGTGAGCTTTCTGGCAAGCTCCTCGACATCGGTGGCGACCACATCGTTCCAGGCCGTGGCAATACGCGGCCCGGCGATGGGCAGCTGCTCCACCCATGCGGGCGCTGGCGGAACGCGGATCTCGCGCAGCGATTGCGCCCAGGCACCGATGTTGTCGGTGTGCGTGACAATCGATGTCACGGCGAGGGAGAACGGAATGACAAAGGTGAGCAGGAGGCCCGCGGCCATGACCGTTACCGACACCCAGCGCTTGCCCCAAAGGTGCGCCTGCAGTCCCAGCATCAGCGGCCAGAGCGCGACGACGATCATCGTCGCCCAGATGAGCGCCGGGACGAAGGGCCGCAATATCCACGCCGCGGCCGCGGCGAGCCCCACCATGAAGAACACGCCTATCGTCGTCCTGGGGAGATCGGCGGGAGGCGAGGGGCTGGCCGCCACTCGCGCCGCGTCCGTCTGTTGCGGCGCGGCTCTCACCGTCGCAGAACGTGCTTCGATCTCGTTCAGCGCAATGTGTTGGCCCCTCCGGAACTAATCTCTAACGAGATTGCCCCGCAATCAGACACGCGCACTGAGAGGGGTGATCGCTACGAACAATCGCATTCGAATACACCTCCTTGAAGAACAAGGCGCGCGGGCCGTGCGCCGGTGCCTGTTCAAACGAAATTAGTGCCGCCCACTGATGGGTGCAATTGGACGAAGGTCGCAACGTCGCCTGGCGAACGATCATTGGACCAAGGTCCAATTTTGGTCCGCGGTGCTCTGCGCTAAGTTCACGCACTGGGTTACCTCGGCCTGAACCTCGGATCGGGTGCAGTCCGGGTCAACTTCGGCAAGTGGCGCGCCACTATCTCCTCACCGGGAGTCATGCATGCGACTGCAGGATAAATCGGCGGTAGTCACCGGTGCGGCGAGCGGCATCGGCAAAGGCATCGCGTTCGCCTTCGCCCGTGAAGGCGCGAGTGTCGTCATTGCGGATCTCGATCTCGAAGCCGGGAATGCGGCCGCGGCGGAGATCAGCGCGACCGGCAGGAAGGCGCTTGCCGTCGCAATGGACGTGGCCGACGAACAGTCGGTCAATTCCGGCATCGCGCGCGCGGTCGCAGCGCTCGGCGACGTCGATATTCTGGTCAGCAACGCCGGTATCCAGATTGTGCACCCCCTCGAGGAGTTCAGTTACGCTGAATGGAGAAAGATGATGGCGATCCATCTGGAAGGCGCATTCCTCACCACTCGCGCGTGTCTCCAGCACATGTACCGCAGCGGCCACGGGGGATCGATCATCTACATAGGTTCCGTGCATTCGAAAGAGGCCTCGGTGCTCAAGGCCGCGTATGTCACGGCCAAGCATGGCCTGATGGGGCTCTGCCGGGTGGTCGCGAAGGAGGGGGCGCGGCAGGGCGTGCGCGCCAACGTCATCTGCCCCGGGTTTGTGCGCACTCCGCTCGTCGAGAAGCAGATCCCCGAACAGGCGCGCGCGCTCGGCATTTCCGAGGCGGACGTTGTCAGGAACGTGATGCTCAAGGAGACGGTAGACGGCGAATTCACGACGGTGGAGGACGTGGCCGAAACCGCCGTCTTCTTTGCCGCATTCCCGAGTAACGCGCTTACCGGTCAATCGCTGATCGTGAGCCACGGATGGTTCATGGAGTGATCGCGCCCACGCGTCCAGCGTCGCCCACCGGCGGCGCGGCGGTCATCGCCTGCGGCAACCGGGCCTGAAGACATGGCCACGCAGGAACTCACACCGTCCTCGTACATTTCGCACCATCTGGCGAATCGCACCTCGTCGTTCGGCGATTCGCCTTTCTGGACGCTGCACGTCGATACGCTGGTCACGTCGCTGCTCGTAGGCGTGCTCGCGTTCGGCTTCCTGGGGCTCGCCGTGCGCGGTGCGACGGCAAGCGTGCCCGGCAGGCGCCAGGCGTTCGTGGAGCTCGTCGTCGAGTTCGTCGATGAGCAGGTCCGAGGGATCTTCTACGGCAACCGCACGTTCATTGCGCCCCTTGCTCTCACCGTATTCGTCTGGGTGCTTCTGATGAACGCCATGGATTTCCTGCCGGTGGACATCATGGCGTGGATCTACGAGCACGT
>CAMPGR010000079.1 GCA_946885605.1 uncultured Pseudomonadota bacterium | reverse complement strand
TCCTGAAGATTCCTGTGTGCAGTCGAGGCGGCCATTGCGATGGATGCATCGTCGAGCGCACGGACTCTCTCGGAAACACATCCACAGTAAGCCTTCCTGTCGCTGACGCCGAGTGCCTCTTCCCTTTCGCTCTCGCAGCGGCTCAGGATGTCGGCGCGAACGAGCCTCGCCGCGCAGGCGCTGAGCGCGACCTTCATCCTCGCGAGGAACGCCTCCTGAGTGGTCGTCGCGCCCTCTTTGCCACCGCCGAGGTCTAACGCGACCTGCTCGAGCTCTGAGGGCAGGCACTCGCAGCTCATCTTCACCATCGCACTGGCCTGCTCCTTGTCTAACGAATGTGTGCTGGACGACACTCGCGCGCGGGCAAGCGAGCACTGTGAGGCGACATGTTGCTTGAGCGCCGCCATGACGTCTGCCACGGGCCGCGCTTCCTGTGCGGCGGTTTCGAATGCAGCGAACACGCCGAATGCCATTGCAATGGCAACTACTCGTTTCATGAATGAGACCGCCCAGATGAAAAGATCGAATTATGCAGACGACATGGCTGATGCGCCAACATGCCGGTTACCCGCGCGTTTACTTCGCGGGCGGGGTCGTTTCGCGGAGGAGGAGTCCCGAGGTGGAGATACGCAGCTCGAGTTCGGCGGGCCGGCTCACGGGAACAAACGTCGCAGAGCCATATTCGGCATCGAACAGCGGGGACAGGAACTCGTAACGCCGGCGCAGGCTGAAGAGGTCGATGGGCTTGTCGCGCGCGAGCGCGTAAACGGTGCGCTGCGCCGAGCGCTCCTGATCGATGTCGTGATACCGGCCGGCGACCCGATCCAGCTCGTAAGCCGTGTGCAGTCCGATGACGTTCACGATGGGCTTCCACTTGAGTATATGCGCGTCGATGTAGATCTCGTCGCCGGCGAGCTCGAAAGCCGCTTCTCGTCCGTCGGCGAAGCGAAAGTTTGCCGTGAAGCGCTGCTCGTCCAGTGGCTTCACCAGCACACGCGCCGCAATCTCTTCGTGCGTGAGCGCCTGATACCCCTGCAGGCCTGTCGCGATCGAGCCCGTGAGCGCTCCGAGCGCGAGGAACAGTAGTCCAAATACGGTGCGTATCGTGAACCGCAGCGGTCTCGCTCTGGCCAACGCTGCGAGCCCGGCGATCGTTAGCATTACGCCGCAGGCTGCAAGGATGACGGCCGCAACGAAGAGCGGAGAAGCCGGGAGCTCGATCGGCATTACGCGCTCCGCTTCCGCGCGATCCCGAGCGCAAGCCAGAACAGCACGACGAGAACTGCGATCGGGGCCCCGACGTAAGCGGCGATCGGCAGCAGGTCCATGAGGACGGCGAGCGCTGCACGCGCATCCCAGCGGTAATCATCGGAGGCGATGGCAAGGTAGCTCGCGAGCTCCGCAGTGGCCCATACGATGAGCACTGCCGCGACCGGAAGGAGCAGGGTGAGCGGGTAGAGCGTCGCCGCACGCTTTCCGGCGATCACTCCGCGCCGCACACGACGCCACAACACGACGAAGTACACCGCCGCCAGCACTACAGCGAGAATCGGCACACCGTAGAAGACGGCGATCTTTATCCAGAGCAGCACCATCGATCTCCGAAATCCCTAAGTCGCTTGTTGCCCGCGCTCCTTTCATGATAACAGGCTATGCGGAGCCGTCCCGACTATCATTTGCCATAATGCGCGTTTTTCAAGGAGATGGAACATGACATCGCTGAGCCGCCAGCTTGCACGCTGGATCGTCGGATTGCGCTACGAAGACCTTCCGCCCGAAGTGGTGGATCGCGCGAAGGGCGTCACGCTGCATGCGCTCGCATCTGTGCTCATCGGCTCGCAGACCTCCGCCGGCCGCAACGCGGTCAAGCTGATCGGCGAGGAGGAAGCCGGCGTGCGAAATGGCGCGACGATCATGGTCGAGGGCGTGCGCGCGACGAAAGGCGGTGCCGCGTTCGCCAATTCCGAGATGGCGTTCGCGGGCGGGAAGTGGGACACCTTCCGCATGCTGACGCATCCCGGCACCAGCATCATTCCCGGCGCTTTCGTCGCAGCGGAGAACACGGGTGCTGCGGGCCGCGACTACATCACCGCAGTGGCCGCAGCCTACGAAGTGATGGAGCGCATGGCGGCGGATTTCATCCCGACGGTGATGGCGCGCGGATTTCACGCAAGCCCCGTGTTCGGCATCTTCGGCCCCGCCGTGGCGGCGGCGAAGCTCCTGCGCTTCGACGAAGATCAGGTGAACAGCACTATCGCCCTCTGCGCAAGCCTTGCGGCCGGCAATCTCGAAGGCGCACGAAGCGGGGGACGCGCGTTGCGTGAAGGGGCCGCGGTGCGCAACGCGATGCTTGCGGTCGCGCTCGCGCAGCAGGGGCATGTCGGAGGGGAGACCGTGCTCGAGGGCGACGCCGGGTTCTATCACGCCTATGCCGGCAACAACAAAGGCGATCTCGCTTACAGCTTCGTCGGCGCGACGCGGGCGAGCCTGGACAAGATTGCGAAAGACCTCGGCAAGGAGTGGATCTTCCTCGAAACGCTCTACCGCATCTACTCTACTGCGGGCTACAACATCGCGCACATCGATGTGACGGCGAAGCTCTGCGAAGACCACGGCATCAAATACGAGGACGTCGATCGCATCGAGGCGATCGTCAACTGGCTCGAGACCCAGTATCCGAGCCCGCTCTTCCCCAGCCGCCGCGAAGACCTCAACAAGAAGCCGGGGAGCACCGCCTATCACCTGGCCTATGCGGTGGTGAAGCGCGGATTCCCGATTCTCCGCGGCTGGGGCGAGGATCCGAACCGCGTCGACGATCCGCCGGAAGTGCTCGATCTCATGCAGCGCGTCACCCTCATCCCGTCGCACACCATGACGCTCTTCGGCCCGCGCATCTCCATCTTCACGAAAGACGGGAAGAGCTACACGCGGCAATCGACCGGGCGGGAATTCATCTGGAACTTCGAGGAGGAGGCGCGGCGCATACGCGGCGTAACGTCCGCGCTGCCGATCACGGCGTCGCGTTTCGAGGAAATCATTTCGGCGTGCCGTGATCTCGAGCGCGAGCCGCGTGCCGACAAGCTCGTTCGTTTGACGTTGAAGGACGCTTGAAGCGTTCTAGCCCCTCACCCTAACCCTCTCCCCGATTCGGGAGTGGGAATTTCTTGGGCTCCGATTCGGAGAGAAGGAATTTCTGGGCTCCCCGATTCGGGGAGAGCGACTGTATTTTTTCCCGGGAGTTCATTTCTTCAGCGCTATAGACCGAGCAACGTTTCGAGGTTGCGCCAGAGGATCTTTTCCTTCTCCTCGTCGGTGAGGGACTTCATGTTCTGAATCCAGGTAACCGGCGAGGGATGCCACGGCACGAAAGGCCAGTCGCTCCCCAGCACCACGCGATCGGCGCCGACGCGGTCGAGCAGGAAACGCAGCGCCCCCTCGTCGCCCGTCACGGTGTCGTAGTAGAGCTTGCGCTGATACGCACTCGGCGGCTTCGGGATGCGCCGCGTCTCGGGACGCCCGTGCCAGTTGCGGTCGAGCCGGCCCATCGCGTAGCAGGTCGGACCGCCGCCGTGCGCGATGCAGACGCGCAGATTCGGGCACGCTTCGAGCACGCCGCTGCAGAGCAGGATCGCCGCCACGATGGCATCGTCGAGAATTACCCCGAGCGAGTTGAAGAGCCCATCGCGGTTCGTGCGCTTCATGAGGAAATTGTTCTGCGGTTGCGGATGGTAGAAGAGCACCGCGCCCATCTGCTCGGCGGCCTTGAAAAAGGGCAGAAACTTGGGCTCGTCCCACTGCTCGCCGTTCACATGCGTGTCGAGCTCCGCCCCTTTCAATCCGAGGACCGTGACGGCGCGCTCCAGTTCGTCGATCGACGTTTTGACGTCCTGCATCGGCAGTGTCGCGAGGCCGGAAAAGCGCGCAGGCCACTGGCGGATCAGGCTAGCCACCTCGTCGTTGAATTCACATGCGAGAGCGAGGCCCTGCTGCGCATCGAGGTGATAGCCCATGAACGGGGTGTGTATAGAGAGCACCTGCACGTCCACGCCTTGTGCATCCATGTCCTTCAGGCGCTCCTCGGGCGTATAGCGCACCTTGGGCGAAGTGAAGCCCGTGCGCATGCCCCCGCCTACCACGGTGCCGAGGCCCGGACCCGGCTCGTGCCGAAAGCCATGCCACTCGGTTCGCGCGTCGACGGCATTCCATAGCGACTGCGGGACGAGATGTGCGTGTATGTCGATCGACTTCATGAAAAGTGCTCCTTTGATGGCGCCTTATCGTGGATGCGCACGACTTCTCGGCCGCGCGCGATTCTTACCTGCGTTGTGGGATGCAGAATCTTATTCCAACTGCCGGCGCGCGCAAGCGCTTGCTTAGGGATTCGATGCAACGCAATCCCGTGGTGTACTATGTGCTACGCACACGTGACGCGCCGCGAGCATGGAGGATCAGCATGAATCCGCCCCTCATCCAGACCACCATCGCGGGAAGTCTTCCGAAACCGTCGTGGCTCGCGAAACCTCAGACGCTATGGGCGCCGTGGCTGCTCCCGGGCGAGCAGCTCGCCGAAGGCAAGCGCGATGCGGTGCGCGCCGCCATCAAGATGCAGGAATCGGCGGGCATCGACATCGTCGGCGACGGCGAGCAATCGCGCTCGCACTTCGTGCATGGTTTCCTTCAAGGCATCGAGGGCGTCGATTTCAGCCGCATGAAACGCATCGGCATCCGCGCTGACCGCTACGAGGCCGACTGTCCCACGGTGACCGGGCCGGTTCACCGTCCCCGGTCAGTACACGCGGAGGAGGTGCGCTTTGCGCGCGCGAACACCCCGCACCGCCTCAAGTTCACGCTGCCCGGCCCGATGACGATGGTGGACACCGTCGCGGACGAGCACTACCGCGATCGGGCGCAGCTCGGCTTTGCGCTCGCCGAATTGCTCAACGCCGAAGCGAAGGAGCTGGAAGCGCTGGGCGTGGACGTGATCCAGTTCGACGAGCCCGCGTTCAACGTCTTCATGGATGAAGTGCGTGACTGGGGCGTGGCGGCGCTGGAGCGCGCAGCGGAAGGTCTCGAATGCACGACCGCGGTCCACATCTGCTACGGCTACGGCATCCAGGCGAATGTCGATTGGAAAAAGACGCTCGGCGGGCAGTGGCGGCAGTACGAATCGACATTCCCGCTGCTGGCGAAGAGCACGATCAGGCAGGTATCGCTCGAATGCGCCAATTCGCACGTGCCGATCGAGCTGATCGCGCTCCTCAAGGGCAAGGATGTGCTGGTCGGGGCCATCGATGTCGCGAGCGATGCGGTGGAGACGCCCGACCAGGTCGCGGCAACGTTGCGGGCGGCGATGCGGTACGTCGCGCCCGAGCATCTCTACGGCTGCACCAACTGCGGCATGGCGCCAATGGCGCGGCCGATCGCCGAAGCGAAGCTGCGCGCGCTTGCGGCGGGCGCCGCGCTGGTGCGCAGGGAACTCGCGTAGGGGTCTCGCGTCGGGGTCAGACCCCAGCTTGGGGTCTGACCCCGGGTAGCGCCAGGTTGGGGCTCTGACCCCGGGTTAGCGCAGCCCTTTCAGCGGATCCTCCTCCAGCCGGTTCGCACTGTCGTCGATCTGCTCGGTGGTCGCCGCCGAACTGTCCTCGCGCAGCTTCTCGGGGAACTGCGTGGCGATCGCGGGGAAAACGATGAGCAGCACGATCGCGACGCACTGCAGGATCATGAACTCGAACATGCCTTTGTAGATGGTCGCGAGCGGCCAGTCCCTCACCACCTGCCGCAGGTAGTACGCCGACATCGCGACCGGCGGCGAGAGGAACGCGGTTTGCAGCGTGACTGCGACCAGCGCACCAAACCACACCATCACGAAGTCGCCCGGTATGCCGAGCGCTGCGCTCAGCTCGGGCTTCAACGCGTCCATCACGGGATAGAAGATCGGCAGGAACACGAGCACGATTGCCGGCCACTCGAACGGCCAACCGAGCACGAAGATGAGCGCGATCACGACCAGCATCATCGCAACCGGCGGCAGCGGCAGCGCAAGCATCGATTCGGTGATCCAGCTTGCCGTGCCCAGACGTGCGAACACCGCGCCGAAGATGTTCGACGTGACGGCGAGGAGCAGCACCATGCTCGAAGTCGCGGTCGTGGCGCGCAAGGCCTCCTTGAACCCGGCGTAGGTGAGCTTGCGATACGCGACGGCGAGCAGGATCGCGCCGAGCGCGCCCACTGCGGAGGCCTCGGTCGGCGTTGCGAGCCCCGCGAGGATCGAACCGAGCGCCGCCGCGATCAGCGCAATCAGCGGGACCACGCCGATCAGCACCTCTTTCACGATGGCGCCCGCGCTGTGGACACGCTCTTCACGCGGCACTGGCGGTCCGAGTGCGGGATTCAGAAACGCGCGCCCGAGCAGGTAGACGAGGTAGATCGCGGCCAGAAGAAATCCCGGGCCCACCGTGGCCGCGTAGAGGTCGGCGACCGAAACGCCCAGTACCGGCCCCATCACGATCAGCATGACGGAAGGCGGTATCAGTATGCCGAGCGTGCCGCCGGCCGTGATGCACCCTGCGGCGAGCCGCGCGTCGTAGCCCGCCTTCACCATGATGGGGGAGGCCATGATGCCGAGCACGGTCACCGCGGCGCCGACGATGCCCGTTGCCATGGCGAAGATGGTTGCGGTGAGGATCACGACGGCGAAGAGCGACCCGCGAACCGGAGCGAGCATGAGCCGCAACGCGGTGAAGAGCCGCTCCATGAGGCCCGCTTGCTGCGTGACGTAACCCATGAGGATGAAGAGCGGCACCGCGGCAAGCAACTCCTCCTTCATCAACCCTATGGTCTGGAAGTAGGCGAGGCTGAAGACCACTTCCCCGAGCCCGAGGTAGCCGAAGGTGAGCGCAAGGAAAAGCAGCGTAAAGGAGATCGGGAAGCCGACGAAGATCGCGCCGATCATGACGATCAGCATGACGAGGCCGAGCAGGGCAAGCCCCGTCATACGGCGACCCAGCCCGGGCCGATCGGCGCGCCATCGCGTCCGTTCACACCTCTATCCTCCCCTTATGGTCCAACTCGACCCCGGTGCGCGCCGCGTAAAGGCTCTTCATCGTTTCCGACACGCCCTGGATCATGAGGAGGAGACAGGTGAGCGGGATCACCGCCTTGTACGGCCACAGCAGGGGCCGCCACGGCGTCTGCTCCGAGGTCTCGCCGATGTCGAACGCGTACCACGCCTCGCCGCCGCTCACGATCAGAAACAGCGTGAGCGAAGGGAAGAAGAACAGGATGTAGGCCGCCGAGTCGATGATGCCGCGCGTGCGCACCGACCACTTCTCGAAGAAGAAGTCGGTGCGGATGTGCGCGCCCTTGAGCAGCGCGTAGGCGGCGCCGAGCATGAACACGGTGCCGTAGAGCATGTAGGTGAGGTCGTACGACCAGATGGTCGGCGCGTCGAAGAGATAGCGGGCCGCGACCTCGTACACCACGACCGCAACCAGCGGGACGTTGAGCCAAGCAATGAGCGTGCCGAGGGCGTCGGTAAAACGGTCGATCGCCTGGACGATGCGGATCGAGAGTGGCGGCTCGCGGTATAGAGCCAACGGTCACCTCGGGAGCGCAAAGAAAAAAGGCGGTCGAGCCGCCTTTTTTCCGCGTCGTGCGCGCCTCACTTCTTCTTGCCGTCGCCTTTCGCGGCGGGCTTGTTTTCGGGCCAGTAGTAGTTGGCGGCGAACGAGTAGGGCGGGAAGAGGAAACGCTTCGCCGGCACCACCTTCGCCGCGTATGCGCGCTGCGATTCCAGCACTTTTCGGAAGAACGGGTTCTTCGCGGATTCCTCCTTCGCGATTTCGTCCCACGCTTTGAGGAACGCGACGAGAACGTCGGGCGGCGTGCGCAGGATCTGCGTGCCGTACTTGGTGCGCATCTCGTCCATCGCGTCGGCGTTCTGCTTCTGCCATTTGACCCACCAGCGCAGGAAGGCTTCGGTCGCCGCCGAACGGATGGCTTCCTGGTGCTGCGCCGGAAGCGCTTTCCATACGTCGGCGTTGATCACGAGCTCGCCCACGATGCTGGGCTCGTGCATGCCGGGGGTGTAGTGGTACTTGTAGACCTGCGGAAGGCCGAGCCGCAGATCCTCGACGCCGCCCACCCACTCGGCGCAGTCGATCACGCCCCGCTGCGCGGACGGCACGATCTCCCCGCCCGGCATGTTGACGGTCTGCATGCCCATCTTCTGGAAGATCTCGGCGACGATCCCGGTCTGGCGGCACTTCATGCCTTTGAAGTCCGCGAGGTTCTTGATCGGGCGCTTGAACCAGCCGAACGCCTGCGGGCCGGCGGGCAGAATCGGGAACACGACGACGTTCAGCTTGAGCTCCTTCTGATAGAACTCCCACCAGAGGTCGAGCCCGCCGCCCTCGTAGAGCCAGCCCATGAAATCCATCGTGTCCATGCCGAACGGCCCCGCCGGGGTGGAGGAGAAGAGGGTCGCGGCCTTGCTCTTGCCGACCCAGTAATACGAGACCGAGTGCGCGCCGTCGATCACTTTCTTGTGCGTGGCGTCGAGCACTTCGAACGCCGGCACCACCTGTCCCGCGGCGAGGGCGTCGATCTTGAGCTGCCCGCCGGTCAGCTTGTCCACGCGCTCGGCGAAGAAGCGGAAGTTGTCCTGCAGGGTGAGGCTCGCCGGCCACGAGGACTGCATCTTGAGCGTCTTCGGCCCCGCTGCCGGCTTTTGCTGAGCTGCGGGCTTCTGCTGCGCTGACGCCGGCATGTTGAACGCAATGATCGCCGCAGCGGCGACCAACGTTAAGTATCTCCTCCTGGTGGTGCGCATATCCTCTCTCCTCATCGCCCGGTGAAGGCGCCGTCGATGGTAGGGGCCTCATATCCCAGTGTCAACGCGCTGTCGTCATACTGCGCGGGAGCAGACCCGCGTTCCGCTACACTACTGCCGCTTCAACAAGGACCGAATCCGGGATGAAGGCAACAAACGAGCAAACGCCGATGGCGCGTGCCGCGCCGCGCGGGCGTCTGCTGCTCGCCATGGTATTCCTGCCATTTGCCGGCGGCTACTACGTCTCGTTCCTGTTCCGCAACGTCAACTCGGTCGTATTCCCCGAGCTCACGCACGAATTCGAACTGTCGGCAGGCGCACTGGGATTTCTCACCAGCGCCTACTTCCTCGCCTTCGCGGGCGCGCAGCTTCCGCTCGGCATCCTCATGGACCGCTACGGGCCGCGGCGCGTCAATGCGAGCATGCTGTTGGTGGCGGCGCTCGGCGCCGTCGTGTTCGCGTATGCGTCGGAATTGCCCATGCTCACATTGGGCCGCGCCCTGATCGGCCTCGGTGTGGCGGTATGCCTCATGTCGTCGATGAAGGCGTTCGTTCTGTGGTTCCCCCTGGAACGCATGGCGACGTTGGTCGGCTGGATGCTGCTCGTCGGCGCGCTGGGCGCGCTTTCCGCCACCAAGCCGGTGGAGCTCGCGCTGCGGCTCATGGACTGGCGCACGCTTTTCCTGATGCTCGCCGCGTATGCGGTGGCGGCGAGGTTCGCCATCTTCTTATTCGTCCCCGAGAAGTCGGCGCCTCCCCGGCACGCGCCGCTGCGGCGGCAGGTCGCGGAACTGTGGGCGATATTGCGCGATCGCGGCTTCTGGTCGATCGGGTGCGCCGCGGCATTCGTGCAGGGCGTCGCGATCAGCCTGCTTGGCCTGTGGGCGGGGCCGTGGATGCGCGATGTGGCGGGGCTCGATCGCGCGGAGCTCGCATCGAACCTGCTTTTCGCAGCGGGCGCGTTCGGCGTGGGCGGCGTGCTGTGGGGGACGCTCTCGGACCGGCTGGCGGAGCGCGGTGTGCCGCCGCTTGCGACATACATCGCCGGGTGTGCAGCGTGCACCCTCGTCATGATTCCGATCGTGCTCGGCCATGGCGGGGCGAGCCTTCTCTTCTGGACGCTCTTCATGGGCCTCTCGCCTTTCGGTACGCTGTCGTACGCGCTGCTCGCCAGGCGATTTCCCAAAGCGATGACCGGACGGGTGGTGACCGCGCTCAACATGGTGACGTTCCTCCTCGCTTTCGCCGTTCAGGCCGGCGTGGGCGCTATCATCAATCTATGGCCGGTCGTCGATGGCCGCTACGCTTTGGAGGGCTACCGGATCGCTTTTGCGGCGTGCTGGCTGCTTCAGGCGGGGTCCGTGATCTGGCTTGCCTACGCGGAGCGCGCCGGTCTCAACCGCCGTATCTGAATACGCTTGTGCCTGCCGCAACACGAAAGCGCTAACCGCTCCGAATAAGCAAATTACTTTTCGGTCGTTGGTGCGGGGCGCTTATAGCGCGAATATTCATGTTCTCTCTCATCCGAGACTGAAGGAACATGAGTCATCTCGCGGATCTCGCGGTCCTGTTCGAGCACCCGGACTGGCAAAAGCCGCTCTTCCAGACCCTCGATCGGTGCGGCGTCTGCTACGTCGCGGTCGATCTCAAGAAGGCGGCGTTCTCGGATGCCGACGCGCCGCTTGCGCGGCTCTACTTCAACCAGGCGAGCCCGTCGGCGTACGTGCGCGGCCATGCGCGCGCCGTGCCGTATGCGCTCGCCTACATGCGGGCGCTCGCACTCCGCGGCGTGCGCGTATTGAACGGCGCGGATGCCTTTGCACTGGAACTCAGCAAGACCGCGCAGGCGGCGCTGCTGCGCGAGCTGGGCGTGCCGGCGCCGCGGGTTTGGACGTTCAACGATATCGATGCGATCCGCGCACGCGCACATGAGATTCCGTTCCCGGTCCTGCTCAAGCCCGAACAGGGCGGCAGCGGGGCGCGCATCGTGCTCGTCGAGAGCTTTGCGCATCTGGAAGCGCTGCTCACGCAACATCCCGAACACTGGCTGCCGGACAACCTGCTCCTCTTGCAGGAGTACTTTCCCACGGATCCCGCGCAAGGCATCGTGCGCATGGAGTTCCTCGGCGGTGAGCTCCTCTATGCCATGCGGGTGATCTCGCACGGCCGGTTCAATCTGTGCCCGGCGCCCGTATGCAACCCGGAGGACGGCGAATCCGGAGCCTGCGAAGTTCCGGCCGAACCACGCGCGCCGCCGGTCGAGTTCTATCCATATCGGGAGGTGCCGCCGCAGGCGCTCGCCTGGGGCAAGCGCATCATGGCGGCCGGAAAGCTCGATGTGGGTGGGATCGAATACCTCGAGTCGCGGAACGGACTCATGTTCTACGACATCAACGCCAATTCGAACCTTCGGCCTTCGATTGCGCAAGCATTCGGTTTCGATCCGTTCGAGCGGGTGGTGGACTTCCTCCTGGAGGAGATGGGGCGGAGCGCGAGCCTTACAGCGCCCAGCGCGTACGCCTGACCGCGACACGACGGCCGGGACCTCGGCGCAAAACCGTCGTGTCGGTCATTCCCGCTAAACATCGCGCGGCCGACGGCGCTGCCGCTTCGCCACTGCGGCAGCGAGCGCTTCGAGCAGCCGCACGCTGTCATCCCAGCCGATGCACGCGTCGGTGATGCTCTGGCCGTACACCAGCGGCTTGCCGGGGACGAGATCCTGGCGTCCCGCGATGAGGTGGCTTTCCGCCATGACGCCTACGATGCGGGTGTCTCCGGCTGCGATCTGACGCGCCACTTCCATGCCGCCGTCGATCTGCTTCTGATACTGCTTCGAGGAATTGGCGTGGCTCAGATCGATCATCACGTTCGGGGTCAACGCTGCTGCGCCGAGCGTCTTGCACGCCGCATCGACGCTTGCCGCGTCGTAGTTGGGCGCGTGGCCGCCGCGCAGCACGATGTGGCAATCCTCGTTTCCGGAAGTCGCGACGATCGCGCACGCGCCCGTTTTCGTCACGCCAATGAAGTGATGCGGCACGCGGGCCGCGCGTATCGCGTCGACCGCGATGCGGATGTTGCCATCGGTGCCGTTCTTGAACCCCACCGGACACGAGAGGCCGGAAGCAAGCTCGCGGTGGATCTGGCTTTCGGTGGTGCGGGCCCCGATCGCGCCCCATGAGACGAGATCGGCGATGTATTGCGGCGTCACCATGTCGAGGAATTCGCACGCGACGGGCATTCCCGATTCGTTGAGATCGAGCAGCAGCCGGCGCGCGAGCCTGAGCCCGTCGTTGATGTGAAAGCTGCCGTCGAGGCCGGGATCGTTGATGAGGCCTTTCCAGCCCACGGTGGTCCGGGGCTTCTCGAAATAGACGCGCATGAGCACGACGAGCTCGGCCGCGAAGCGTCTCTTCATCTCGAAGAGGCGCGCGCCATATTCCCGCGCGGCTTCGACATCGTGTATCGAACACGGCCCCACGATGACGACGAGGCGCTCGTCGCTGCCGTGCAGGACGCGATGAATCGCGCGCCGGGTCTCGCTGACGATATGCTTCGCGGCCAGCGTAGTGGGGAACTCGTGCAGGATGTCCGTGGGCGGCGTGAGCGCTTCGATCCGCCGAACGCGCACATCGTCTGTGTCGTCAGTCATCAACGCGTTCGCTTCCCTCCATGAAGGAGGAGGTCGGCTGGTTCCAATCAAGGCTACACACGCACGAGGCACGGGTCAACGCAAAGCCCACGATGACGGGCGGATTCCGCTCGCGCGAGAGAGCTGATAGACTGCGGGCTGGCAACTTTGAAAGGAGGTGATCCCGTGCGAGTTTATCCAGGCAATGTTGTTCTCATCGGCTCGAATGACGGATCATTTCCCCGCAAGAGGAAATTCGTCAGCCGCTGAGGCGGCTTGCCTGCACTACCGCGCCCCGGGGCGATGTCCCGGGGCGTTTTCGCTTTAGGCGCACGCCAAGCCGGTAAAATGACGGCCGGCAATCATCAACCAGAACAGTAAAACGCCGCGTGGTGTCGCGCGCGACAGGTCTGCGGCGAACGAGAGGAGATCTACCGATGTACCGACTCAGCAGAATGGCCATCGCGTTCGCGACCCTCGTGGCGGCGAGCGTGCCCGCAATCGCGCAGAAGTCCGGCTCCGCCGCCGACTATCCCACGCGCCCGGTTCGCATGATCGTTCCTTTTGCGCCGGGCGGTGGCACCGACATCATCGGCCGCCTCGTGGCGGAGCAGCTGGGGCAGGCATGGGGCCAGACGGTGGTCGTGGACAACCGCGGCGGAGGCGGCGGCACCATTGGGACCCATCTTGCCGCGAAGGCCAACCCCGACGGCTATACCATGGTGTTGTGCAGCCTCGGCATTTCGTACGCGCCCGCGCTCTATTCGAAGCTGCCGTTCGACCCGCTGAAGGACTTGACGCCGATCTCGCTGGTGGCGACGCAGCCCTTCGTGTACGTGGTCATTCCCTCGCTCGGAGTGAACTCGATGAAGGACCTGATTGCGATGGCGAAGGCCAAGCCGGGGCAGGTCCGTTACGGCTCGGGCGGCGCGGGTGGCTCGTCGCATCTCGGCACGGAGCTCTTGCGAACCATGACGGGGATCGACATCGTTCACGTGCCCTACAAGGGAACAGGCCCCGCGCTGACGGCGATGCTCTCCGGGGAAATCCACATGCAGCTGATCGGCATCTCATCGGTCGTGCCGCACATGAAGTCCGGACGCATGCGCGCGCTCGCCGTGAGCGGCGCGAAACGCTCGGCGGCTGCACCCGACGTGCCCACCGTGGCGGAGAGCGGCGTGCCGGGTTACGCGTTCGACGTGTGGTACGGAATGCTGTTTCCCGCCGGCACGCCGCAGGCGATCGTCGCGAAGACCAATGCGGAAGTGAATCGCGCGCTCAAGTCGCTGGCGCTCGCGCAGCGGTTTGCCGGCGTAGGCGTGGAGCCGGCGGGCACGACTTCCGAGCAGTTCGCGAAGATGCTGCGCGACGAAATCGCCAAATGGCGCAAGGTCGTCGCCCAGGCGAACATCCGGATCGAATAGCCTCAATCGCTAAGGGACAGACCACCAAGGCGGCGTGACGGAGGCTTAGTGGTCTGTCCCCTTAGGGATCAGCGATGGAGTAAGCGGGACCCAGAAGGAGGACGCAAATGATGAGGACACTGCTGCTCGCCGCACTGGTTGCTACGACAGCCTTCGCGACCGCATATGCGCAACAGCCGTACCCCGCGAGACCGATCCGCATCATCTCGCCCTTCGCACCGGGCGGCGGCAACGATGTGCTCTCCCGCACCATCGCGCAGAAGCTCACGGAAAACGTGAAGCAGCAGGTCATCGTCGAGAATCGGCCGGGCGCGAACGGCATCATCGGCACGGAGGCGGCTGCGCGTGCGGCGCCCGACGGCTACACCATCGTTCTGATCCCGAGCGGCCATGCGGTCAATGCGAGCCTCCGTCGCAAGCTGCCCTACGATTCCATCCGCGATTTCACGCCGATCACGCTGGTCGGTTCGAGCCCGCTGATCCTCGCGGTGCACCCGTCGGTGCCGGCGAAAAGCGTGAAAGCGCTTGCGGCGCTCGCGAGAGCGCGCCCCGGTCAGATGACTTACGGTTCGGCGGGCATCGGTTCCTCGGGACACCTGGGCGGCGCGCTCTTCGAGACGCTGACCGGGGTGAAGATGGTGCACGTGCCGTACAAGGGCATGGGCCTTGCGATCACCGACCTCATGGCGGGACACATTTCGCTCGTCTTCGGCACGAGCGCTTCCGTCATGCCGCACGTGCGCTCTGGCCGGCTGCGCGCGCTTGCTACGACAGGCGCAAAGCGCTCGCCCGCGCTCCCGGATTTTCCCACCGTCGCCGAAGCAGGCGTTCCGGGCTACGAAGCCGGGCTGTGGTACGGATTTGTCGGGCCGGCGCGCATACCGGGAGACATCGTGCGCCGCTTGAACGCTGAAATCGTCGCGGTGCTCAAGTCACCGGAAGTACACGACCGCCTCGCGAGCCAAGGCGTGGACGCGACCCCCAGCACGCCGGAAGAGTTCGGCAAGCTCATGGTGACCGACCTCGAGCGCTGGGCAAAGGTGGTGCAGCGCGCCGGCATCCGCGCCGAGTAGCAGATTGTGGATCAGTGCCCGGAATGACGCCGCGTTTTCCGCCTGCCGCTCGGAAGATTACTGCATGAACGTGCCGCGCGCCGGCATCAGCATCTCGCGCCGCATTTCAGAAAGCGTCGTGATGCCGAGCAGCGCCATGTCGCGCTGAATCTCTTCGCGCAGCAGCTCTATCGCGTGGCGCACGCCCGGCAAGCCGGCGATCGCCGCCGCACAGAGGAACGGCCGCCCGACGAACACAAACCGGGCGCCGAGTGCGAGCGCCTTCAGCACGTCGGTGCCGCGCCGGATGCCGCTATCCATCATGACGGTCATGCTGCCCGCCTGCTCCACGATGGCCGGCAGCACGCGGATCGGCGCCGTTGCGCCGTCGAGCTGGCGGCCGCCGTGATTCGACACGATGATGCCATCGGCCCCGCTCTCGCGCGCGATGCGGGCGTCGTTCTTGTCGAGTATCCCTTTCACCACGAGACGCCCCTTCCACAGCCGGCGCATGAGCTCGAGGTGCGGCCACGCGAGCTGATCGCGCGGGCCGCGGTCGCGCTCGCCGGTGCGCGAAAGCAGCGGCACGCGCGGCCCCATGTTTTCGAAGTAGGGCATGCCGTGCAGCACCAGCGTGCGCAGGAACATCCCGAAGAGCCAGTGTGGCCGTATCGCGCAGTCCCATGCGAGCCGCGGTGTCGGCCGGAGCGGCGTATGAAAACCGCTCCGCACGTTGTTTTCCCGGTTCGCCATGACCGGTACATCGACGGTAAGGACCAGCGTGTCGTAGCCGGCGCGCTCGACGCGCTCGACGAGCTTCGCGATCGTGGCATTGTCGCCGGGGAGATAAGCCTGGAACCACGCGGTGGCGCCCTCTTTCCTCACCGCCTCGAGCGGCGTCAGCGCCGCCCCGCTCAGGATCATGGGGATGTTCGCCTCCGCGGCCGCACGCGCGAGGACGATATCGCCCTGGTACGCCGCCATCGCCGTGCCGCCCATGGGGGCGAGGCCGAACGGCATGTCGTAAGTGCGGCCGAAGAGCGTAGTGCGCTGCACCCGTTTCGATACGTCCACCAGCGCCTTGGGAACGAACGCGATCTCGTCCCATACCGCACGGTTGCCCCGCAGCGAGGCGTTCGTTTCGGAGCCGCCCGCGATATAGCCGTAGATCGGGCGCGGAATGTAGTGCGCGGCGGCTTTCTCGAAATCTTCCAGCGCCAGCATCCGCCGCAGAATGCGCGGCGGTTTCTCGCTCTTGGGTGCCGTAACGACGGGGCGGGTGGCAATCGGCTCAACGGGGGCGGCAGGTGCGAGTTCTTCTCGGGTGCTGGACATTTGAGTGTCTCGATTGGCGAACGGCGCTCATTATAAACGCCGTGGCCCGCAGGCATTTCGCTGCTGGAATACGGCGACATAGGCGGCTGTTAGCAGGTAATAGGCGGCGAGCCCGTCCCCTTCGGCCCGAGCCGCTCTATCTTCCACCAAGGAGTGACACCATGCGCCGTATCGCTGCAATCGTAGTGGCTGGCGTTTCGCTTGCCGTGGCCGGGAAGGCGTGGACCCAAACCGCGCCCGAGAAGCCCGCCGCGGCGCCTGCACCCGCGCCCGCCGAGAAGCGCCCGATGTTCGAGACGAAGAAAGTCGAGGGCACGGACAACGTCTACATCTTCCGCTACGGTAACCACCAGGCGATGTTCGTCGTGACGCCCGAGGGCGTGATTGCGACCGATCCCATCGGCTACGGCCGCCCGCAGGCGTCCGAGACGTACGTGGACGAGATCAGGAAGGTGACGAAGCAGCCGATCAAGTACCTCGTCTACAGCCACCACCACTTCGACCATATCGCGGGCGGCAAGCCGTTCAAGGCGGCGGGCGCGAAGATCATCGCGCACAAGCGCGTCCGGGAGCGTCTGGACATCCTCAAGGACCCGGCGACCGTCCCGCCCGATGAAGTGTTCAGCAACAAGCGCACCGTGCAGCTTGGCGGCACGACGCTGGAGCTCACCTATCTCGGGCTCAATCACTCCGACAGCTCGATCGTGATGCGGCTGCCCAAGGAGAAGATCGTCTTCGCGGTCGATTTCATCCCGATCGGATCGATCTCCGGCCTGGCGATGATCGACTCCTACCCGCTCGAATGGGAAGCCTCGCTCAAGAGGCTTGCGGCGATGGACTGGGAGCGGCTGATTCCGGGCCATCCCGGACAACCGGGCAGCCGGCTGGGGACCAAGAAGGACGTGCAGGACTACCTCGAATTCCTGCAATACGCGTCGGCCGAAGTGAAAGAGGTCGCGCGCAACGGCAAGTGCTGGCAGCCCGCCGAGAAGGAAGTGATGCTCTCGAAGTATTCAAGCTGGCCGGGCTACGAAATGGCACGCCCGTACGTCGTGCGCCGCTATTGCGGCCTGTGGGGCCGCGGCACCTGATCGCCTGACAAGTCCCCCCGCGTTGGCCCGTCACCGTCCAGCGCGGCGGAAAGGTAGTGGCGGAACACGATCGCGAGACCCGCAGCGAGGTACGCGATACCGCCCGGAACCCACATGATCAGACCGCCCAGCTGCTGATCCTCCAGCGGCTCCAGTCCGAACGCTGCGGTATCGCCGTATCCGCGATACCATGGGGAAGGGGAGAAGGTCAGGAGCGCGCCCAGCACCCCCGTGTGCAGCATCGTCGCGAAGAGGAGCGCAATCGCAAGTGCCGGATTGCGCTCGCCGGTTCTCCCGAAGGTGGCCCACCAGAAGAGCAGCGCGGAGCCGAGGAAGCTCGCGTGCTGCCATACATGGACGCTCTCGCTTACGAGCGTAGCATCGAAGAACACCGGCACGTGCCAGATCCAGAGCGCGGCGGCGTGTATCGTCCACGCCGAGATCGGTGCCGTCAGTGCACTCCATGTGGCCTGCAAAGGCGACCAGCGCGCAATCCGCGCCGCTCCGCTGCGCCACGCGGATGGCAAACCCCACGTCCACGTCTCGAGCGGCCTTGACAATACGAATAGCGGCGCCGCGACGATCATCAGCAGCTCGTGCTGCACCATGTGCGCGGAGAAGAGCTGGCTCCCCAGCGCATCGAGCGGCGAGACGAGCGCGGCGCACAGCGTCAACCAGCCTGCGACGAACAGGGCCGCCTGCCATACCG
>CAMPGR010000078.1 GCA_946885605.1 uncultured Pseudomonadota bacterium | reverse complement strand
CCCCTCTCCCGTGTCGCGGGCGAGGGGAGATTTGTGGTGCAGAGGGTTGTCAACCGTTTGCACGAGAATCAATAGCCTGGAGGTTGTCTGGGAGAACTGCTACTTAAGCGCGTCGCGGGGCGCAAGACACGCAAACGCGGCACACGCCGCGCGGTGGTCTTGAAGCGCGCCTACGAACGACCCTCACTCAGCGACGGTATGCGCGTGCTGGTGGACCGGCTGTGGCCGCGCGGTCTGAGCAAGACCGAGTTGGCAATCGACTTCTGGCTCAAGGATGCGGCGCCCAGCGATGCATTACGCCGCTGGTACGGTCACGACCCCCGCCGTTGGGAGCCGTTCGCGGCGAAATACCGTGTCGAGCTCGCGCAGCGCACCGATCTGCTGCGCCTGCTGGATGAGCTGCGGCGCCGGGGCCGCGTGACCCTGATCTACGGCGCGCGCGATACCGCGCACAGCCACGCCGTTGTGCTTCGCGAAGTCCTCCAGGAACGGCGCTGTGCAGGAAAGCGTACCAGAAAGGAAATTTCGCGATGAGAAGCGCCGCGATGCGCGACCCAAGCAGCAGCGGCAGCGCAGACATGGAAAACTGGAACGAGATAAAAGTATGGCGCAAGGCGCGGCGCGATGATCTCATCGCACGCCGGCTCGCGCTGAGCGATAAGCAACGGCACGAGCGAAACGATCGCATCACCGGGTTTTTGCACGGCGGATTTCTCCTGGGAGCGGGCTCGGTGGTCGGCTTCTGCTGGCCCTACAAGGGCGAGTTCGATGCGCGGTTCGCGATCCGGCACTGGCGCGCGCGAGGTGCGATGGCCGCACTGCCGGTCGTGGTCGAGAAGGGACATCCGCTGCAATTCCGCAAGTGGTGGCCCGGCGCGCCGATGACGCCCGGCGTCTATGACATCCCGGTGCCGGACGCCACCGAGATCCTCCTGCCCGACGCGGCGGTGATCCCGATGAACGGTTTCGACGAGCAGGGTTACCGGCTGGGTTACGGCGGCGGGTATTTCGACCGAACGCTGGCTGCGCTCGAGCGGCGCGTGCTTGCGATCGGGGTCAGTTACGAGGCATTGCGTCTGCACACGATCCATCCGCAGCCGCACGACATCCCAATGGACTTCATCGTGACCGAGAACGGCATCTACCGCGCGGGAGGTGGCAGGCTCGCGCTCCTCAATGCGGAGGAGTGTCGGGCGCATGCGAAGTCCTTGCTGGAAGGCCGCCGCCTGCCCCGCCGGATGGCCGAGAGTTCCAGATCGCGCCCTCGCTTCTCGCACGAGATTGCGCAGAATGACCTCGGTAAGTCGCAAATGATGACAACGGTGGAGCTTGTCGGATTGCTCAATATGCTGCTGGAAGCGGAGCGGGCCGGCGCCAAGGTGCTCGCGGCTTTCCTGCAGGATTACGAGCCCGATACACCGGCGTGGAGCCAACTTCTCGCCGTCCAGCGTGACGAGGCAAGGAACTGCTCGATATTGATCGATCTGATCCGGCGCATGAGCGGCATACCGAGCACAGCAACGGGCGCTTTTTTGAACAAGGCGCTGGCCGTGGAAGACAGGATAGCCCGGCTGCAATTCCTCAATCGCGGTCAGCAGTGGGTCGCGCGCAAAATCAACGAGGCTTTGCCTTACGTGGAGCAGGGTTTCGCGCGGGGTGCGCTTTTCGCCATGCAGGAGTCGCACCTGCTCAACATCGAAGCGTGCGACGTGCTGGTGGACGCGCTGGAAGCGCACGACTCTAATGCCTAGAAGTCGTTGGTGCGGTTATCGACAGTGTGAAAGGGATCAGAGGTATGAATATGAAATCTATGCGCCAGGCCGGAGCGATCGCATTGCTGATGGCATGCGCCATGGGTGCCGCGGCGAACGACAAGACGGAGTATGACCGGCGCTCCGCAGCACGTGACATGGGCCTGTTTCAATCGCTTGACCGCGACGTGGACGGAACAGTGACGCGACTGGAGGCCGAGGGCGATCTCAATTTCGCGCCGCGTTTCGCCGACATGGACATCAACCGGGACGACGTCGTAACGACGTCTGAATTGCAGCGCTACATCGAGCAGCAGTACGGGACGCGACGCTAACCGCGGACGGCTCCATTCCCTCGCACGATGAGCCGCAAGTCTCGTGCCGGCTGCATAATCGTTTGGAATCGAGCGACATGGCATTTGACGTCGACCCGCAGGAGACGCAGGAGTGGCTGCAGGCGCTGGACTCGGTAATCGAGACCGAGGGCAGGGAGCGAGCGCAATACCTTCTCGAGGAACTCGTAAACTGCGCACGCCTTCGCGGCACCCACATCCCGCTCACCGCCAACACCGCCTATCTCAATACCATACCGCCCGATCTGCAGGAGAGAAGTCCGGGCGATGCCGCGATCGAGCACAAAATCCGTTCTCTGGTGCGCTGGAACGCGCTCGCGATGGTGACACGGGCCAACAAGCAATCTCCCGGAATTGGCGGACATATCGCCACTTTTGCCTCCGCCGCGGTGTTGTACGACGTTGGCTTCAACCATTTTTTCCGCGCTGCCAACGATGAATTTCCGGGTGACCTGATCTACTTCCAGGGCCATTCATCGCCGGGAATATACGCCCGTGCGTTCCTGGAAGGACGCATCACCGAAGAACAGCTCGAAAACTTCCGGCGCGAAGTCGATGGAAGGGGACTCGCGTCTTATCCGCACCCATGGCTGATGCCCGACTTTTGGCAGTTCCCCACCGTATCGATGGGCCTGGGGCCGTTAATGGCGGTCTATCAGGCGCGCTTTCTGCGCTACCTCGACGATCGGGGCATCCTCGAACAGCGCGACCGCAAGGTCTGGGCATTCCTGGGCGATGGTGAAATGGACGAGCCGGAGTCTCTCGGCGCGATTTCGCTCGCCGGCCGCGAGAAGCTCGACAACCTGATTTTCGTGATCAACTGTAACCTGCAGCGCCTGGACGGGCCCGTGCGCGGCAACTCCAAAATCATCCAGGAGCTCGAGGCCTACTTCCGTGGTGCGGGCTGGAACGTCATCAAGGTGATCTGGGGTTCCTATTGGGATTCACTCATCATGCGCGACAAGCACGGTACGTTGCTGAAGCGCATGGAGGAAGCGGTCGACGGTGAGTACCAGGCCTTCAAGTCGCACGACGGTGCCTTCGTGCGCGAGCGTTTCTTCGGTAAATACCCCGAGTTGCGGGCGATGACAGCCAGCATGTCGGACGACGACATCTGGCGACTGAATCGTGGCGGCCACGATCCGCACAAGGTATACGCGGCCTACGCTGCGGCCGTGAAACACCGGGGGCAGCCCACGGTGATCCTCGCCAAGACCGTGAAGGGCTACGGCATGGGGGAGGCCGGCGAAGGCCAGAACACAACCCATCAGCAGAAGAAGATGGGGACTTCGTCGATCCGGGCGTTCCGCGATCGCTTCGAGGTGCCGATCGGCGACGACCAGCTCGAGAAAGTTTCCTTTTACAAACCGGAGGAGGACAGCCCGGAAATGCAGTACCTGCGCCGCCGCATCGCGGCAATGGGCGGGTCACTGCCAAGGCGCCGACGCAAGGCGGCGGCGTTACAAGTGCCGCCGCTCGCGGCATTCGAAGCGCTGCTCAAAAGCACGGAAGACCGCGAAATCTCCACAACGATGGCATTTGTCCGCATACTGACGACGCTGGTGCGCGACAAGAGCATTGGCCGGCACGTAGTGCCCATCATTCCCGACGAGTCGCGTACTTTCGGTATGGAAGGCATGTTTCGAACGCTCGGCATCTACTCGCATGTCGGGCAGCTGTATACGCCGCAGGACGCCGACCAGCTGATGTTCTACAGGGAAAGCAGGAATGGCCAAGTCCTGCAGGAAGGGATCACCGAGCCGGGTGCGATTGCCTCCTGGATGGCTGCGGCGACTTCGTACAGCACCAACGGCGTTCCGATGATCCCGTTCTTTATTTTTTACTCGATGTTCGGCTTCCAGCGGGTCGGTGATCTTGCCTGGGCGTCAGGCGACATGCGCGCACGGGGATTCCTGCTGGGCGGCACCGCCGGCCGAACCACGCTGAACGGCGAGGGGCTGCAGCATCAGGACGGGCACAGCCATATTCTTGCCAGTACCCTGCCCAACTGCGTTTCATACGACCCGGCCTTCTCCTATGAAATCGCAGTCATCATCCAGGATGGCCTGCGCCGCATGTATCAGGAACAGGAGGACGTCTACTATTACATCACCCTGATGAACGAGAACTATGCGCATCCGGCGATGCCGGAAGGCGTAGAGAAGGCGATCCTGAAGGGCATGTATCTATTCAGCGAAAGCGAGGCGGACGCGACTGAGCCGAAAGTGCAGTTGCTCGGCAGCGGCACCATCCTGCGCGAAGTGATAGCCGCCGCGGGACTGCTGGAAAGGGACTTCGGTGTGGCCTCCGATATCTGGAGCGTGACCAGCTTCAACGAACTGCGGCGCGACGGAATCGAGGTGCAACGGTGGAACATGCTGCACCCGGAGAGCGAGCCGCGCTTGAGTCACGTCGCCACTTGCCTCGAGAACCGGCCAGGCCCGGTAATCGCCGCAACGGATTACATCAAGCTGTTCGCCGACCAGGTGCGCGGCTCCATCCCGACACGCCACTTCCATGCGCTCGGCACCGACGGTTTCGGTCGCTCCGATACGCGGGAACGGTTGCGCGGGTTCTTCGAAGTCGATCGCCACTATATTGCGGTGGCGGCCCTGAAAGCTCTAGCCGACCAGGAGAAGCTTTCCCGCGCGAAGGTGTCTCAAGCAATCGCCAAATACGGCATCGATCCCGAAAAGACCAATCCGGTCCTGGGCTAGGAGCGAGCGTCGTGCCCGATCGCGCTCGATAAATCCGCGCGCTAAGTCGTGAGCCGCCAGATCTGGGGTTTCGTGTCAGAGGTTGTCCGCCAGCCAGTCGGCGACGTAGTTTGCACCCAGCACGCGATTGTCGCCCTGGCAATGCTCGGCGCCACCTTCCTCGGCTGTGAAGATCTTCATCGTCTTGTTCCGGCTCCCAACCGCCTTGTAGAGTCGGCGCGCGTATTCCACCGGCACGATGGTGTCGTGCTCCCCGTGGACAACGAGAAATGGACAGGAGATTTTCTCCGCCACGCCGGCCAGCGTGTAGTCTTTCAGTTTCTTCATCGCCGCGTCCATGTCGGGCACGCCGAGCACCCACAACAGGTGAAAATGCGGCGCGGATACCTTGCTGCCGCCGGATTCCATTTCGCGCCGCCGGCGTATCCAGGCCTCGTGATAGTCGAAGTGCCCGCCCCAGGCGACGCACGCGGCGAAGCGGGGCTCCATGGCCGCGGCACGCGGGGCGAGATAGCCGCCCATGCTGATACCCATTACGGCGATGCGTTCCGGGTCGACATCCCTGCGGCTCGCAACATACTCGTACGCCGCGCGTGCGGGTACCTCCCAATCATAGCGGCTGGTAATGTGCTGCAAGCGCAGAGCCTCGCCTTGTCCGGGACCGTCTATGGCGAGCGTATTGATGCCACGCGCCGCAAGCTCGATGCCGCCATACAGGATGCCCACTTCCTTGCTTCCGTCCAACCCGTTGAAGAAAACCACCGTGGGTGCTTTCTCGCTCGGGCCTCGTCCGCGCATGAACCACGCAGGCAGCGTTGCGCTGCCGTACGGCACCTGCACCCGTTCGGCGTTGGGGTAGCGTCGCGCCATACCTTCAGCGAAGCAGCGTAGATGCTTTTTGTAAACGGCGAGCTTGCGTTCACCCAGATGCAGATAGCGTTCCCCGTAGCCATAGTACGTTGCCGCATGCAGATAATACGTGCCGGCGGTCAGCGCATGATTCGCGGCGACAGCGTCTTCCGCCCGACGTTCCATCGCTTCTCCCATGCGAGACCACTCTTCGCACCAGGCCTCGTTGTCGCCTTCGCGACCCAGGAGCCGCTGCCCGACCTGGTCGATCTCGCCCATGGCCGCGGCGCCCCAGGGAATCATCTCGATTGCCATGCCCATTCCCTGTGACCACATGTAGTGGTTGGGGAAATATTGGAACCAGTGGCGGATTTTTTTCTCGTCAGGCGAATTCATTGCGTTCTTTCTCTTTGCGGCGCGTTTGGAAGAAGTCGCGGGAACGGGCACACACAGCGCAGGAACAACCCGGGAAATTTAACCACCGGGCACGGCCCGTTCGATAACCTGAGCGTGTCTTACTGCGGCTTGATTCCGGCAGCTTTGATCAGCTTTGCATACTTCTCGTAGTCGCTCCTGATAACCGAAGCGAATTGAGCCCGCGTGGTGGAAGGTGTGTCCATACCGTGCCGCTTCCAGAGTTGCCTCATTTCGGCAGTGTTCAGCAGGCGTACGATTTCGGCGTTGAGGCGATCGAGGATGGCTGGAGGCGTATTGGCCGGAGCGAGTATCCCATGCCAACCCGTCATTTCGTATCCTTTGAGTCCCGCTTCGTCGAGCGTGGGCACGTCGGGCAAGAGCGCGTCTCGCTTTGTGCCCGTAACGCCGAGCGCGCGGAGCTTGCCCGCGTGGATGTGCGGCTGTGCGACCGCCAGACTGTAGAACATGACGTCGATGCGCCCGGCCAGCATGTCGTTGAGCGCCGCGGTGCCGCCTTTGTACGGCACATGCAGCATTTTCACGCCCGCCATGCTTGTGAAGAGTTCGCCCGCGAGGTGAAAACCGCTGCCGATGCCCGACGAGCCGTAAGTGAGAAACCCCGGTTTCGCGCGAGCGAGGCTGACGAGCTGTTTCACGTTCGTGGAGGGTACGCCCGGGTGCGCGATGAACACGTATCCGAACGCGCCGATCTGAGCAATCGGCGCGAAGTCCTTCAAGGCGTCGAACGGCGGTTTTGCGTGCAACTGGGGGCTCGAGGTCAAAGAAGAGCCCGGGGCGCCGAGCAGCACGTACCCATCCGGGGTCGCACGAGCGACCGCCTCGTTCGCTATCAGGCCGGTTGCCCCGGGACGATTCTCGACCACGAACTGTTGGCCGAGCGATTCGCCGAGCTTTTGAGCGAGGGGCCGCACCAGCACGTCTACCGTAGTGGCGGGCGGGAAGCCGAGAACGATGCGCACCGGCTTGGACGGATAAGGTTGGCCCTGCGCCACTGTCGCGGCGAAAGCGAAGACTGCGACCAGCGGCAATATGCGCAATGTCGCTGTTGCCATTCTTGTTGTTGCCATTCCATCTCCTCTTGTGGCGCACTGAGCCCGGAGGATTATCTAGAAACCGACTCGCTGACGCAATGATCGGGTGCATGCTCGACTGCGCAGAAAGCTGCGCGCCAAAGTGGTCCTCGAGAGAGTTGATACGCTGGGCCGCCGATATATGACGTGCGATGATGCTCGCATTCCGGGGGCGTTGCAGTCTGCGTAGAACGCAGCTATAGTCTGCCGCAAGGCACCGCAACGAGACGATGCCCACAAATTACATCGAGGAGGTTACGATGAGGAAGTTGTCGTCGTTCACGGCCGCCGCATGTCTTGCGTTGGCCGCCGGTGTCGCCGGATCGAACGTCGCGCAAGCCGCGGCGCAGAAGGTCGATTTCTCCGGCAAGCGCATCGAAATGATCGTGCCGTTCCCGCCCGGCGGAGGAAGCGACGCGTACATTCGCGCGCTCACGCCGTTTCTCGAGAAGCATCTGCCCGGCAAGCCCACCATCATGATAAAGAACGTCCCCGGCGGCGGCTCGATCACGGGGGCGAACCACTTCCATGCCCGCGCCAAGCCCGATGGCACGTATGCGCTCGTCTGTTCGTCCTCCACCCTGATGAACTACATGTTCCAGAGGAACAAGTTCGAGCTGGAGCTCGACAAGCTCCAGCCGGTTCTTCTGTCGCCGCAGGGGTCGATCATCTACGCGTCGCCCTCGCTCGGTGCGAAGTCCGCCAAGGACATCGCCAAGCTCAAGAACCAGTCGCTCGTCTTCGGAGGCGGCGGCCCGACGGGTGCCGAGATCCGCATGACGGCGACCCTGGAGCTCCTCGGGCTCGATGCCAAGTACGTCTGGGGCATCGCGCGCGGCCCGGTGCGCCTTGCCTTCGAGCGCGGCGAGCTCAACATCAACTACGACACGACGCCGGCCTACATGAAAAACACCTCGCAGCTCGTGAAGGCGGGCAAGGCGGTGCCGCTCTTTGCGCTCGGCGTCTTGAACGAGCAGGGCAATCTCGTGCGCGATCCGAACTTCCCCGACCTGCCGAACTTCGCGGAAGTCTACGAGATCATGCACGGCAAGAAGCCCTCGGGGCCGGCATACGAGGCGTGGAAAGCGATCCTCCAGATGTCGGTCATGGCGAACAAGTCGATCCTGCTGCCGGCCGCCACGCCGAAGCCGGTCGTGGACGCATGGCGCGAGGCCGTGCGCAAAACGCTTGCGGATCCCGAATTCGAGGAGAGGGCGGCGAAGGTCGTCGAAGGCTATCCGCAGTTCGTGGGCGAGGCGGCCCGCCCCATTCTCAAGAACGCCACCGCGCTTCCATCCGAGGTATCGGGATGGATCAATAATTTTCTCAAGACCAAGCACAACGTGACGCAGTAAGCGCGCCTCGGAATTTGTCGCGGCCCCGCTTCACGAGCGCGCTTTGAGCGCGCGCGCGCGCCGGCTGGCGGCCGCGATAGGGCACAGGAAGAAGAAACACGCCGATGCCAGACGTCATCCTCGCCGCGCTCAGCTCGCTCATCGATCCGCACCATTTTCTTTTCCTGGGGATCGGGGTGATGCTCGGCATGGTGGTCGGGATCCTGCCCGGTCTTGGCGGAACGGCAATGCTGTCGCTGCTTCTGCCCTTCGTCTTCGGGAAGGACCCGACGCCGGTGCTCGCGATGATGGTGGGATTGATGGCCGTCAACAACACCGCGGACACCTTTCCCGCGGTCCTCATGGGCATACCCGGAAGCTCGTCCTCGCAGGCAACCATCCTCGACGGGTTTCCATTGGCCAAACGCGGCGAGGCGGCGCGCGCGCTGGGCGCCGCGTTCTCCGCGTCCATGCTGGGCGGGCTCTTCGGGGTGCTGGTTCTCACGCTCGCCATCCACTTCGCGCGCCCGATCATCCTCGGCGTGGGCTTCGGCGAGCAGCTCATGCTGATCGTGCTCGCGCTCTCCATGGTCGGCATGCTGACCGGCGCGAGCGCCTTGAAGGGCCTCGCGACATGCGGCTTCGGCCTGCTGCTCGGCACCGTCGGCGCGGCTCCGGCAACGGGCGAGTACCGCCTCGCCTTCGATACGGTGTACTTGAGCGACGGCATTTCGCTCGTGATCGTCGGACTTGCGATGTTCGCCGTTCCCGAGGTCGTCGACATCCTGCGCAAGCGCGTGACCATCGCCTCGACCGAGAAACTGGGGTCCGGCACGCTGCGCGGCTTCGCGGAAACGCTGCGCCACTTGTGGCTGGTCGCGCGCTGCTCGTCGCTCGGAACGATGCTCGGAGCGCTTCCCGGGCTGGGCGGCCCTGTCGTCACGTGGGTCGCCTACGGGCACGTGGTCCAGAGCGTCAAGGACCGGAACATGCTCGGAAAAGGCGACATCCGCGGCGTGATCGGGCCGGAGTCGGCCAATAACGCGGACAACGGCGGCGCCATGATCCCGGCGCTCATGTTCGGGATTCCGAGCTCGGCGAGCATGGCGATTTTTCTGGGAGGGCTCATCCTGATCGGCATCGAGCCCGGCATCGGCATGCTCGAGCGCCACCTCGATCTCACGTTCGTCATCATCTGGTCGCTCGCGCTCGCCAACGTGCTCGGCACGGCGACGTGCCTCCTGCTCGCGAGGCCGATCTCCCGCATCACGCTGGTGCCGTTCGCGATGGTCGCGCCGTTCATGATCGCGATCATCTATTTCGCGGCCTACCAGGTGACGCGCAGCTGGTACGATCTCATCGCGCTATTCGTGCTCGGGGTGCTCGGCGTCTACATGAAGCGCTTCGGCTGGTCGCCGCCGGCGCTGCTGATCGGCTTCGTGCTCTCCAAGCGCCTCGACGCCGCGGTTTACCAGTCCGTGCAGGTCTACGGCATGAGCTTCCTCGAGCGTCCCGGCGTGCAGGTGATGCTGGTCCTCATCGCCATTTCGATCTTTCTCGCGGTACGGTTCAAGCGGCAGCGCGAGCCGTTGACGGCTGACGGGCCACACGCGCCCGTCGCCACGGCGCCGCAGATCGTCTTCCTGAGCGCAATCACGGCGTGCGTCGTGTACGTGATCTACGAAGCGACGCAGCTCAGCTTTCTTGCGCGGGTCTTTCCGCTGTCCGTGGCGGTAATCACGCTCTTCCTGCTGCTCGCGGTGTATGCGTGGATCCTGCGCCACCGGCCGTCCTACGTGCTGCACGACGCGGAGCGCGTGAGCGAAGACGAGCGCCCGATGTACTCGGTGTGGCACTACCAGGCGTGGATGCTCGGGCTCCTCGTCGCGACCGCGCTATTCGGCTTCGTGCTCGGCGTATTCGCCTACATCACGGTGTTCCTGCGCGTGAAGGCGCGCGTCGCGTGGGTCAAGGCTGCGCTTGCCGCCTCCGGCGCGCTGGTGGTGCTGAGCGTGCTCTCGTACGTGCTCGTTCTCGACTACCCCGAGGGCCTCCTGCAGTGGCTCGTGGCGATGCCATGGCCGTTCAATTGATATCGTTCCGGTGAGTCACCTTCTTGCTGAGTGACTTCGAGATCCTGAACGTCGCGGCTCGTGCCCATCCGGAACTTTCTGCGGGCGCTTCTGACTGAGGTCATTATCGCGCGAGCACCCCTGTTGGATCTCCTCGGCTGTCCGCGGGTATTTTGGGAAGCGTGTCCGAGCGGAGATCTGCAGATGGGGCTCAGCCACGACGTGGCGGCGCCAAACGAGGAAACGACGCAGGAAACCTGTAGTGCGGCCATGGAGGCCCGCCCCGAACAGCGAAATTTCACCGTCTTGCAGGATCCCGAGGCGCTCGCGCGGCACGCGGCAGCGTGGCTGGTGGAAACGCTGAACCTTGGCGCGGGAAAGAGAAGGGCGGTGTGCCTGTCCGGCGGGTCGACTCCGCGCAGACTCTACGAGACATTGGCGCAGCCTCCGTACTCGGGCGCGATGCCGTGGCGGGATATCCATTGGTTCTGGTGCGATGAACGCTGGGTGCCTCCCGATCACGAACGCAGCAACTATCGCATGGTGCGCGCTGCACTCCTTGCCCGCGTTCCGGTGGACGATGCCAACGTACACCCCATTCCAACGCTGAGCGGAACGCCGATCGAAGCGGCGGAGCGCTACGAGAAGGAGCTGAAGGATTTCTATGGCGCGCCAGCTCTGGATGCGCATCGCCCGCTCTTCGACGTCACGCTCCTCGGCGTGGGGGAGGACGGCCATACGGCGTCGCTTTTTCCCGGTTCCGCGGCGCTGGAGGAACGGACGCGATGGGTGCGAGCGGTGTTCGAGCCCGAGACGCGCATCACCCTCACTTATCCTGCTATCGAAAGCAGCCGAGATGTCGTTTTTCTCGTCACCGGCGCGGCGAAGCGCAACGTCATGCGGACGATACGGGAAGGTGCGCAGGAGCTGCCCGCATCGCGCGTCCGCCCCGTTGGCCACCTGCACTGGTTCGTGGACCGCGACGCAGTCGGGGATGGCGGCGTCTATTGAACCTCGTGCAAATAATTTCATGTCAGGAGTCGTAGCGGATGAGCGGCGATATGAAATCTCGCGCGGGCCCTGTCCGCGTCGGCATTTCCGGCTCTTACGGCGGCATGAATCTGGGCGATGAGGCGATCCTCGAAGCCATACTGCTGCAGCTGCGCGCCGCTGCCGACGTCGAGGTGACGGTCCTTTCCGTGAATCCGTCCGACACGCTCGCACGGCACACGGTGGAGCACGCCATTAACGCGCGAAGCCTCACGCGCAACGAGATCGCTCCGATCATCGGCGGGCTCGATCTCCTGATCCTTGGCGGCGGCGGAATTCTGTTCGACGACGAGGCGCAGGCTTACCTGCGGGAGGTGAACCTCGCGCACAAGCTCGGTGTTCGTGTCTTCGTCTATGCGATCAGCGCCGGCCCGCTCACCAAGCACGCATCCCGGCAGGCGGTGCAGGAAGCGCTCAACGCATCGCCTTCGACGGTCATCACTGTGCGCGACCGGCTCGGCTACCGTCTGCTGGAGGACGTTGGCGTCACGCAGGAAATACACCTCACCGCCGACCCGGCGTTCCTGCTCGAGCCGGACCCGCTGCCCGACAAAGTTCTGAAGGCGGAGGGCGTCGAGTTCACGCGCGAGCTGGTGGGCTTCTCCGTGCGAGAGCCGGGTCCGGCCGCGCCGGACATCAATCCGGACGAGTACCACGAACTCCTTGCCAACGCGGCGGATTACATGGTCGAGCGGTTCGATGCGAACGTGCTGTTCGTTCCCATGGAAAAGATCGACGTTCAGCACAGTCATTCGGTAGTCGCCCATATGCGATACGCAGAAAGAGCGGAGGTGCTCAGGCGGCGATACGCTCCCCGCCAGATACTCGACCTCATGGGTCGGCTGGAATTTGCGGTCGGCATGCGCCTGCATTTTCTGATCTTTGCGGCGCTCCACGGCATCGCCTTTTCGCCATTGCCGTACGCATCGAAGGTGAGGGGCCTGTTGGACGATCTGGGAATGGATACCCCGCCGCTGAGCGGCATGGGTATCGGCCAGCTCACCGCGAGGATCGACCGCAAGTGGGATACGCGCGCCGAGGTACGCGCGAAGATTCAGGACAAGGTGCCGGAACTGAAGCGCCGGGCGCGTCGAACACACGAGCTGCTCATGGGCGTGCTAGGCCAGTAAGGGACAGAGCCGGTCGGCGTACTATAGATACTGGTGGTGCTGAGCGTGCTCTCGTACGTGCTCGTTCTCGATTACCCCGAGGGCGTCCTGCAGTGGCTCGTGCCCATGCCTGGCCGTTCAACTGACGTCGAGGCGCGCGTACGAATCGGCCAGGCGGGCGCGGCGCGACATCATTGCGAGGACGAGGAGCAGGACGACGAGGATCGGCATCGCGTATTCGAGAAAGCCGTGCATGAGCCCGCCCAGCACGCCGCGCTCGATGAAGACGCCTCTCGTGACGGTCCACGAGGCGCTGTAATAGAACGACAGCGCGTTGAAGAACGAAGCCGCATCCGAGCTCGCCATCATGCCCGTCATGCGGACGAGCTGCACAACGTAAACCACCAGGTAAACGCATGACGCGAGCACCACCGCCAGGCGCCAGTAGCGGAAGTTGGCAATCACCGCCACGCAGGCGAGCAGCCCGAAGAAGCTGTTGATCATCATCCGGTACGGCACGTCCGGCATCTGCGCGAGCGACAGGACGATGTAGCTCGCCCATACGATGAGCGCCAACATGCCCGCCACGCTCGTCAAGGCCCGCTCTTCGTAGACGTTATCCATGGTTCTCCCGTTCTTCACTGTTGTCCGACCAGCGTCTTGATCAGCTGCCGCGCCCCCGGGGTATACCAGTCGGCCGGACCCATGAGCCGCGCGAGCACGGTGCCGTTTCGGTCGATGAGATAGGTGAGCGGCATGCCGAACGCGCCGTAGAGCTCGCCGACCTTCCCGTCCGGATCGAGCATGATGGGGTAGGTGATCTGCAGTTTTTTCAGAAACGCCAAAGCATCCGTGCGCTGGTCCTTGACGTTCACGCCCACGATCTCGAACCCCTTGCCGCGGAACTCCTGGTAGAGCCGCTGCATCGCCGGCATTTCTTCGCGGCACGGCGCGCACCACGAGGCCCAGAAATTGAGGAAGACGACCTTGCCGCGGAAATCCTTGAGGGAAACCTGCCTGCCGTCGGGAGCGGAAAGCATGAAATCCGGCGCGGGCACCGGCTCTTTCACCTGTTGCAGCCCGCGTACGGCGCTGTAGTCCGGCGCCGCCTGCGAGGGATTGCGGTGGAGCGCGCCGCCGCACAAAAAAACTGCGGCCAGCAGTAAGGCTGGCCGCCGGCAGAGCGTCACCGCGAAGCTGCGCTTAGATCTTGCCAAGCTTCTTCGCCTCCGCGAGCAGCTCCTCGTTCGAGACCAGCGGCTCGCCCGCCTTCAGCACTTTCTTGTAGCGGACGACGCCCTGCCTGTCGACGATGAAGTAGGAGCGCACCGCGAGCCTGCGGTCGCCGTTGAAGACGCCGTAGGCCTGCGAGGTCTTGCCCTCCGGAAAGTCCGAGAGGAGCGGAAGATTGAGCTTGAGAAAATCGGAGAACGCCTTCTGCGAAAGCGGGTGATTCATGCTGATGCCCACGATCTCGGTATCGACCGCGGTGAACTTCGGATAGTCGTCCCTACTGGCCGACAGTTCCTTTATTCAGGTGGGGGTGAAATCGAGGACGTAGAACTGAACGATGACGTTCTTCTTGCCCGCCATGTCGCTCAGCTTGAACTTACTGCCGAGGGTGCTCGTGAGCTCGAAATCCGGCGCCTTTTGCCCGACTTCCACGGCCATGGCCAGGCCGGGAAGCGCGAGCAGCGAGAACGCCAGCGCGAGAGAGGGAATGATGCCCAGTTTCTTCATAACTCCTCCGAGGTGAATGAACCAGGGTAAAACGGCATTTGTGGCCGACGGCCGTCATACTTTGCGGTAAACACCGCCGGCCGACGAAAATTCCGGGGCCGTGAGGTAGTGTATCCCGAAAATCGGGTTCTGCTCGCCTTCGGTTATTTTCTGAGAAGGCGGGAGGGCGAGCGCCATCCGCAATCCGGTACTATAGCCTCAGTAGCCTCGATTCCAGCTTTCGCTGGAAAGACGATTGCGGTCCCGCCGCGCGCCGAGAAACGACATGCTCGCACTCATACGGGAAAGGCTGCCCGAAGCGCTCAAGGCCATCGCGCCGCTCGTTGCGCTCGCTGTTCTGCTGCAGATAACCGTCGTTCACGCGCCGCTCGTGCTGTTCCTCGAGTTCCTTCTGGGATCGATCCTCGCCACGGCGGGCATCCTTCTCCTCTTCGTGGGCGTCGAGATGGGCATCCTGCCCATGGGCCGGTTCATCGGCGCGGAATTGCCGAAGAAGGGCTCGCTGAAACTCATCCTCGCGATCGCCTTCGCCCTCGGATTCGCCACGACCGTCGCCGAGCCGGATGTCGTCGTGCTCGCGAGCCAGGTTCAGTCGGCGTCGCAAGGCGCGATTTCGGCACAGCCCCTCACGTATGTCATCGCTGCAGGGGTTGGCGCGTTCACGGCGGTTGCGCTCGGCCGCGTGGTTTACGGCTACTCGATGCGCAGCCTGCTTGCGGTGACCTACGCCGTGATGATTCTTCTCACTTTTCTTGCGCCCCCGGATTTCATCCCGCTCGCTTACGACGCGGGCAGCGTGACCACCGGCGTGCTCACCACCCCGGTCGTGCTCGCGCTCGCGATAGGCCTGAGCAGCGTCCTCGCCGGACGCTCCGCCGCCTCGGATGGCTTCGGTCTGCTGGGATTGGGCTCGGCGGGCGCCATCATCGCGGTGTTGATCATGGGCGTGGCGGTTCGGTGAGCGAGGTGCTTCAACACATCTCGGACACCGCGTGGAGCGTCGTCCTCGCCGTGCTGCCGCTTGCGGTGCTCTTCCTGCTTTTCCAGGCCCTGTTCCTGCAATTGCCCGTCAAGGAGGTCACGCGCATACTGATCGGGACGCTGGTGGCCGCGGCTGGGCTGTTCCTGTTTCTGCTCGGGGTGAGCATCGCGTTTCTGCCTTTCGGACGGGCGATCGGGGAAGCCTTCGGTTCCGTATCCCACAAGTGGTTCCCCGCGCTGTTCGGGATCCTGCTCGCCTTCGCGACCTCATGGGGAGAGCCCTCGGTGCGCATCCTGGCGGACCAGGTCGAGGAGGCTTCGAGCGGATCGATCCACCGCTCGCTCGTCATCATGACCGTCTGCACCGGCGTCGCGCTGTCGATGGGCCTCGGAATGTTGCGGGTCAGCTACGCCATCCCGCTGGTGTACCTGATCCTGCCCGGTTATGCGCTGGTCGTTGCCTTGCTGTGGTTCAGCGATCAGCAGTTCATCGGGATCGCGATTGACGCGGGCGGGGTCGCGACGGGGCCGCTCGCGAACACGTTTCTTCTCGCGATCGCGTTCGGGACATCGACGGCGATGGGACACGATCCGCTCGTAAACGGGCTCGGCCTCGTCGCACTGATCGCGCTCGCGCCCGTCATATCGATCATGACGCTGGGCGTCCTGATTCGCTGGAAACAACGTCCTTAGGAGTCGAGAATATGTACGAGATGCGTCTCATCGTGAGCATCGTCCGGAAAGGCTGGGGGAGCGCAGTGCTCGATGCGTCGGTGAAGGCCGGTGCGCAGGGAGGAACGGTCCTCTTCGGGCGCGGGGCCGGCATCAACGAGCAGGAAAGTATCTTCGGGATGTCGATCGAGCCGGAGAAGGAGATTATCTTGACCGTGGTGCCCAAGGATCTCGTCGATAAGATACTCGATGAGATCACGCGCGCCGCCGACCTCAACCAGACCGGCAGCGGCATTGCGTTCGTCGTGCCGGTGGACAAGGTGGTGGGGGCCGCGCGTTTCATGCAGCATGGGCGCATGGAAAATGATCTGGAATGACGATTGCACATTCCGTCATTCCGGACAATGATCCGGAATCCATGGATGACGAAGCAAGACAAGGAGAAAACATGGCAAGAAAAATGACCGGCGCGCGGCTCATCGCCGAAATGCTGAAAGCCTACGGCGTGAGCCACGTGTTTTTCATGGACGCGATCCTGCGCCGCGCGCTCGCCGAGATGGACGAGGTCGGCATCAAGCGCATCCTCGGCCACTCCGAAAAAGCGGTGGCCTATATGGCCGACGGCTACGCGCGCGTCTCGGGCCGACCCGGTGTGTGCATGGCGCAATCGGTCGGCGCGGCGAATCTCGCCTCCGGCATGCAGGATCCGTATCTCGGCCACTCGCCGGTCATCGCGATCACCGGCCGCCATGTCGCTTCGATGCAGTATCGCAATGCCTACCAGGAAGTCGCGCACGAGCCCCTCTACGCTGCCGTCACCAAGTGGCAGGGGCGCATCGACGCGCTCGACCAGATTCCGCACCTTCTGCGCCAGGCGTTCCGCGAGGCGACGACCGGCACGCCGCGGCCGGTGCATCTCGACATCGCGGGATTCACCGGCGACGCCATCACGCCGCTCGAAGGCGAATTCGAGATCCACGCCGATGAAGCGCACACGGTTTATCCCGCGTTTCGTCCGCATCCCGATCCTGCGGCGATACGCAAGGCCGTCGCGGCAATCAAAGCTTCCGCGCGTCCGGTGATCGTCGCCGACCGCGGCGCCGACATTTCGGGCGCGCGCGAGGCGCTCGCGAAGCTCGCCGAACGGATCCAGGCGCCGGTCGTCGCAACGCTCGACGCGAAAGCGCTCATGCTCGAGGACCATCTGCTCTTCCGCGGCACGCAGGGCTTGTATGGCCGCAGCTGTGCGAATCACGTCATCGCCGAAGCCGATCTCGTCATCTTTGCCGGCAGCAACACGAGCGACCACACGACCGCGAACTACAAGATGCCGAAGCCGGGCACGCCGATCATCCAGATCGATCTCGATCCGGTTGAGATCGGGCGCAACTACCCGGGCACGATCGGCATCTTGAGCGACGTGCGCGCCGCGCTCGAAGCGCTCGCGGATAGCGCGGCCGCCGCGAAGCACGACGAGTGGCTCGCGCATACCAAGAAATTCGTCGATGAATGGCGTGCGGAAGCGGACAAGGCGCGCGCCGCCGAGAAGGTTCCCCTCCGCCCGGAGCGGATTTGCGGCGAACTGACGGAGCTATTGCCGAAGGATGCCATCCTCATCGTCGACACCGGCTACGCCGCGCTCTGGAGCGGCACGCTCGTTTATCTCCGCCATCCCGCGCAGCGTTATTTCCGCGCCGCGGGCTCGCTCGGCTGGTCGTTCCCCGCATCCCTCGGCGCGAAATGCGCGGCGCCCGACCGTCCCGTCATCTGCTTCTGCGGCGACGGCGGCTTCTTCTATCACCTGCCGGAGCTCGAGACGGCGCGCCGCCGCAAGATCAAGACCGTGACGATCGTGAACAACAACCACTGTCTCGCGCAGGGATTGCGCAACCTCGACATCGCGTACGAGGGGCACGACCAGACGAACAAAGGGGAGTGCTACGAATTCCTCGAGACCGATTTTGCGCGCGTGGCGCAGTCGTTCGGCTGCTTCGGCGCGACGGTCGAGAAGCCGCAGGAATTCAGGAAGGCGTTCGAAGCCGCGATGGCCTCGGAGTTGCCGGCGGTGATCGACGTGAAGACGGAATTCGCCGCGCTCGCGCCGATGGCCTGGGTGCCG
>CAMPGR010000077.1 GCA_946885605.1 uncultured Pseudomonadota bacterium | reverse complement strand
CTCGCCATGGCGGAAAAGCTCAGATCGGCCGGCGTCAAGCACGAACTCATCGTGTTGGCCGGCGTCGGCCATCATTTCCTCGGCAAGACGCTGGAGCAGACACGCGATGCCAATCTGAAGGCGCTCGAGGCCACGTTCCGGTTCATCGAACAAACGACGGGCAACGTCTCCGCCGCAAACCGATAGTGTCCGCAAGCCCGGAAGTTCGACGGTACAAAACACGTTTCTCAGCACTCCTACTACCATGCGATGTCCTAGCGACCTTGAGATGCATTGGGCGTAGCGGATGAAAAATGCAGGCGTAGAACTCGCCGTAGGCAAGAAGCGCGTTCTCATATCGAACCCCGACAAGGTTCTGTTTCCGAAATTAGGCCATACCAAGCTCGACCTCGTGCGCTACTACCTTGAAGTGGCGGACGGCGCACTTCGTGGATCGGGCGGGAGGCCGAACATGCTCGTTCGCTATCCGAATGGCATCGAAGGGGAATTCTTCTATCAGAAGCGCGCGCCCGCCTCGCGGCCCGCATGGATCGAAGTCGTGACGATCCGCTTTCCGTCGGGACGCAGCGCCGACGAGATCGTGCCGCGGGATCCGGCAGCGCTCGCGTGGATGGCGAACCTGGGCTGCCTCGAACTCCATCCTCATCCCGTACGTGCGGAAGATCTCGACCACCCCGATGAGCTGCGGATCGACCTCGATCCCGTTGCGGGTGTGGGCTGGCCGCAGGTGCGTGAAGTCGGGCGCCTCGTGCACGAAGTGCTGCAGGAGCTCGAGCTTGCCGGCTGGCCGAAAACGTCCGGCAAGCGCGGACTGCACGTCTACGTGCGCATCAAGCCGCGCTGGACTTACGAGGAGGTGCGCCGCTGTGCGCTCGCGCTCGCCCGCGAAGTGGAGCGACGCGCGCCGAAGCTCGCGACCTCCGCGTGGTGGAAGGAGGAACGCCACGGCGTTTTCATCGACTACAACCAGAATGCGCGCGACCGCACGATTGCGGGGGCGTATTCGGTGCGTCCAACGCCCGAGGCGACCGTCTCGGCGCCGATCAAGTGGCGCGAGCTTCCCGACTGCGAGCCGCGCGATTTCACTCTCGCCACCGTTCGCGCGCGCTACGCAAAATCAGGCGACCCTCATAAGGCCATCGATCGCCGCCCGTGCACGCTCGAGCCGCTGATCGAACTCGCGGCGCGGCAGGAACGTGAAGGGCAGGGCGAGGCGCCGTGGCCGCCGCACTATCGCAAGGCGCGAGGAGAGCCGCCTCGCGTTCAGCCCTCGAAGCGCCGCCAGCCGGTCAGCGCTGCCGGGCGCCGATCCCGAACACCTTCTCGAGCTCGTACGGCCTAGTCGTTTCGAGCTGATCGTAGCGGCAGTCCTTCGGCCGCTTGTCGGGACGCCAGCGCAGGAAGATCGCCGCATGCCGGAAGCGATCGCCCTGCAGATGATCGTATTTCACTTCGCATACCCGTTCGATGCGCAGCGGCTCCCACGAAAGATCTTTGCCTGCGCTCCAGCGGCTTTGTGCGCCGGGCATGCGCGCGGCATCGCCGCCTGCCCCGGCCCAGTCGCGCCAGGGGTGAGTGGCCAATGCGTTCTTCCGGAGCGGCTCCAGTTCGCGCGCGAGCTCGCGACGCCTCTCCATCGAGAAGGAAGAGGTCACGCCGACATGGTGGAGCGCGCCTTCGTCGTCGTACAGGCCGAGTAGCAGCGAGCCGACGATGCCTTCTCCTGCCTTGTGCCAGCGGAATCCGGCCACGACGCAATCCGCGGTGCGCGCGTGCTTGATCTTGAGCATCGCGCGCTTGCCGGGCTGGTAAGGCGCGGCCAGCAGTTTCGCCACGACGCCGTCGAGCCCGGCGCCTTCGAAGCGCGTCAGCCACTCCATCGCGATCGCGCGATCGCGGGTGGTGGGCGTGAGATAGACCGGTGCCGCGACGCGAGCGAGCGCTGCTTCCAGCTCCTCGCGGCGTTGCGACTGCGGCTCCGCCATCAGGTTGCGGCCGTGGAGGGCGAGCGCATCGAAGGCGATGAAGGACGCGGGCGTTTCGCGCGCAAGCTTTTCGACGCGCGAGGCGGCCGGATGCAGGCGCATTTGTAGCGCATCGAAGTCGAGCCCGCGGCGGGTGGCGATCACGATTTCGCCATCGATCACGCACCCTGGCGGGAGCTGTTCGAAGAATGCCTTGTGGAGATCCGGAAAGTAGCGGTCGAAGGGGCGCAGGTCGCGGCTCTGGATATAGACGTCGTCATTGCGAAATACGATGGCGCGAAATCCGTCCCACTTCGGCTCGTAAAGATAACCGCCTTCCTGTGGAATCTCGTCCGCAATTTTCGCTAGCATCGGCTCGATCGGCGGCGCCGGCGTCGCGGTGCTGCGGCGGGTAGCCATACACGGGCAGACCGGCATTCGGCTATCATGGTTCGATGAAGCACAACCTGAATGCAGCGGCGCAGCCGCAACCATGTGACGGCCGCGCGATGAATCGAGCCGCGTACAACCGGATCTCGCCGCAATGGGAGCGGGCCCGCACCGCGTTCTTCGGCCGCGAGCAGGCATATCTCGACACGTTGCTGGAAGGATTGAGCCCACGGTCGACGATACTCGATGCCGGATGCGGCACGGGGCGGCCGATGGCGGAATACGTCATCGCGCGCGGTCACCGCATCCTTGGCATCGATCAATCCGAAGAGCTGCTCGCGAAGGCGAGGGCGCGGTTCCCGGAAGAACAGTGGGTCCACGCGGCGCTCGAAACGTATGCGTTCGAAGAGCCTTGCGCCGTCGCGATTCTCTGGGATGCGCTCTTTCACATCGAGCGGGCGCACCATGTGGCGATACTCGAGCACATGTCACGCTGCTTGACGTCGGGCGGACGCCTCATGCTGACGGTGGGCGGCTCCGCGCACCCGGCGTTCACGGATTCGATGTTCGGCGAGACTTTCTTCTACGATTCGCTTCCGCCGCACGAGGTGCTGCATTTGTTGCGCGGACTGGGCCTGGTGCCCATCATCAGCGAATTCATGAATATGCCGACTTCCGAACGCGACAAGGGTCGCTATGCGATCGTTGCGGAGAAACAGTGATTCCCGCCATGAGAACGCTCAAACATCTTTTCGAAAACAACAAGGCATGGTCCGAGCGTATCCGCGCGCAGGACCCTGAATTCTTCCTCAAGCTTTCGAAGCAGCAATATCCGGATTATCTGTGGATCGGCTGCTCCGACAGCCGGGTGCCGGCCAACGAGATCGTGGATCTCCTTCCCGGAGAGCTTTTCGTCCACCGCAATGTCGCGAACCTGGTGGTGCACACCGATTTGAACTGCCTCACCGTCATGCAGTTCGCGGTCGATATCCTGAAAGTCCGGCACATCATCGTTTGCGGCCACTATGGCTGCAGCGGTGTGCAGGCGGCGCTGCGCCGCGAGCGCATCGGTTTGAGCGACAACTGGCTGCGGCACGTGCAGGATGTGCGCGAGAAGCACGACGCGCGCCTGAGAGAGGCGGCGACCGAAGCGGATGCAGCCGCCCGGCTGTGCGAGCTCAACGTGATCGAGCAGGTGATGAACATCTGCCATACCAGTATAGCCCGCGATGCCTGGGAGCGCGGCCAGCCGCTCGCTGTGCACGGCTGGATCTACGGGCTCAAGGACGGCATGCTGCGCGACCTCGATATGACGATTGCCGCGCCCGATGAAGCGCGCGAGGCCTACCGGGCCGCGGTGGCCGGACGCGGTTGACGAGAAAACGGCGGAGGCCGTCCGGCGTCCGCCGCTAGTTACGAGAGCGGTCTGGCGGTCAGAGCAGAATGACGCGACCGTCGTTCGTGATCTGAACGCGATCGCCGACCTGGAAGGAGCGATTGTCCTGGACGATGTTCTGCACGACCCCGTTCTCCATGCGTACCGCCAGCTGATAGGCTTCCACCGTGCGCACGCGCTGCTCGACTTGGTGGCCCGCGTATGCGCCGACGCCGGCACCGGCAACCGTCGCTGCCGTACGGCCACTTCCGCTTCCGACCTGGCTGCCGAGTATCCCGCCCACGACGCCGCCGGCGACCGCGCCCGCACCGATGCCTCGCCGGGCCGGGGCCTCGACGATGGAGACCGACTCGACGACGCCATAGCCGGGCTGATACGTTGTCGTCGCGGGCGTGCTGCCATAACTGCTGCCGTCCCCGGGGAACGTTTCCGTCGTTCCGCATGCCGAGAGCGTAACGAGCATGATCACTGCAATAAAGGAACGAAACATGAACATGATGAACTCCTCGAGTAAAGCGATGACACCCGGGTTTAAGCACATTCTGTTCCAGAACGTGCGAGCGGCTGGCGCGCCACACGAAATCGGCGTATGCGCCGTGCCGAGCGGTCAATCGTTCAAGAATCGGCTGTAATAAATTCCTGGTATGCCTGTCGTCACCCGGAGGCGCACTCGCCCCGCGCGCGTGGGACTCATTTCCGATACGCACGGGCTGCTGCGGCCTGAAGCGACTGCGTTCCTCCGCGGCAGCGACTTCATCGTTCACGCCGGCGACATCGTCGACGCGGCGATACTCGACCGGCTTGCCGCCATCGCGCCCGTGACCGCCGTTCGCGGCAACAACGACAAGGGCGCGTGGGCGATGCGGTTATCGGAGACCGAAGTGCTGGAGATCGACGAGGTGCTGATCTACGTCCTGCACGACCTCGCGGCGCTCGACGTCGACCCTGCCGCGGCGGGATTCCGGGTGGTGGTCTCAGGCCACTCGCACCGTCCGCGTATCACCGAGCGCGACGGCGTTCTCTACGTCAATCCCGGCAGCGCGGGGCCGCGCCGCTTCAGTCTCCCGATTGCTGCGGCGGAGCTCACCATCGCGGGAGACAGCATCGACGCGCGGCTCGTCGAGTTCGACGTACAGGGTCGCCCGCGGGGTGGCTCAGCGTAGCGGCGTCGCCGCGGGGAGCGCGATACCGCGCTCGCCGGCGACGCGGCGCAGGCGGTCGGGATAATCCGAAATGATGCCGTCGACGCCGAGATCGATCATCCGCCGCATAGCGGCCTCGCTGTTGACCGTCCAGACAATCACCTTGAGACCGAGGCGCTGCGCTTCCGCGACGTTCTCGCGCGTGGCTTCCGCGTAATAGGGCGACCACACCGCGCCACCCGCCGCTTTCACCATGCGCGGAATGGAACCCCCGAAGTGCCGCACGTGCAGCGGCGCCGTCCACGGCGACTCCGCGTGACGGGCGAGGATGTTGTCCGTGAAGTCCTGCTGCGCAGTGAGATAGACGGTGGAAATCTCCGGCGCCTCCTGCTGCACCACGCGCAACGTGCGCCAGTCGAAGGACTGGATCGCGACGCGCCGTTCCATACTGGCTCTGCGCACGACCTCGATCAGCTTGCGCGCGAAGCGCTCCGGTTCCGCGGTGCGCTCCGGATGTTGCGGGTCAGTCTTCGTCTCGATGTTGAACCGGACGCTGTCGTTTCCCGCGCGGCGCGCGAGCTCGAACACCTCGGCAAGCCGCGGCATGCGCGCGCCGTCCACAGCATGCTGATTCGGGAAGCGCGCGGCATAAGAGGTGCCGGGCTTGATGCGGCCGACATCGTAGCGGCGCAGTTCGTCGTAGGTGAGATGCCAGATCGGCGGTCCCGGCAGCGCGAGCCACGCGCCGTCCTTGCCGCGCGTGATTTCAGGATTGAGCAGCGCATCGTGACTTACGACAACCACGCCGTCGCGCGTGATGGCGCAATCGAGCTCGAGCGTCGTGACGCCGAGTCCCAGCGCATGTGCGAAGGCGGGGAGCGTGTTCTCGGGGTAGAGGCCGCGCCCGCCGCGGTGGGCCTGCAAGTCGAAGCTGTGTGCGGAAGTCGCCATGAATAACGCCGCCACCAACCATACGGCCCGCTTCATCGGGCGCCGCGCCGCTACTTCTCCATGCCGATGACGAACGCGACCATGCGCCAGCCGCCCTCGGTTTTCACGAAGCAGGCCCGATGCTCGATCGGACTGCGGACCTGCTCTTCCGGCACGTAAGCGTCCTTGTCCTTCAAGCGGATCTTCACCCACTTCTGCTTGCTGTCCGCCGCGCGGTCGGCGACCTCCCAATCAGTCACGTGCACGAGGTCGTAGGCAAGCGTCGCCAGTGTTTCGGAATCCGATGAAGGCGCGGACTTGGCAAGCGCGTCGCGAGCGGTGATCGCGCCGTAGTCGAAGGGATCGACATCATCCGGCCACTTCACCGCAACGTAGGGCGCGCAGAGCTGGCGCGGCCCCTTCTCCGGTTTCAGCCACGCACTGCCGAGAAAAAGCGCGGCCGGCAACTCGCGCCACAGCGGGCTGTCATCGGCCTCCAGGTCCCAGTGCTTGCGGAATACCGCGACCCCGCGCGGCGCATCGAGCGGGTTGCGGATGTTGCGGTCGATCACCGAAAGCAGGAACTTGCGGTCGTGCCTGGCAAGGGCGTCGAGGAGCTGTCGCCTGAAGCTCACCCACGATGGATCCTTGGCCGCTTCATCCACTGGCATGAGCTTCCGCGGCTCGGTCTGCTGCGCGTCCGCGGCGGCGACGGCCAAAGCTAGGCCGAGCGCGGCGAGTGCCTGCGCCGCGATACGCCTCACGTTCATTTGCCCTCAAAGCGGCCGGCGCGCTTCTCGAAGAAGGCGGCGAGGGCTTCCGCGTGATCCTCGGTCTTGTGGCAGATCGCCTGGTAGGCCGCGCAGATATCGAGATGCTCTTCGAGATTCTGGCGCTGCGCGAGCTTCAGGAGCTTCTTGCCGTATCGCACCGCGAGCGGCGGCTTGGCGGCGATCTTGCGTGCGATCTCGAGCGTACGCGACATCAACTCTTCCGGGCTCGTCACTTCGAGCAGGATCCCAATCGCCTTCGCCTCCTCGGCTTTCACGATGCGGCCGGTAAAGACGAGCTCGGCCGCGCGTTGATACCCCACGAGCTTTTGCAGGAACCACGCACCGCCGTCTCCCGGGATGATGCCGAGGTTCACGAACGTCTCGCCGAACTGGGCGTTGGTCGATCCGATCCGGATGTCGCACATGTTCGCCATGTCGAACCCGGCGCCGATCGCCGGGCCATTGACTGCCGCTATGACGGGAATCTCGGCGGCCTCGAGGGCGAGCGGAATTCGCTGTATGCCGCTCCGGTAGTTCTGCTGCAGGACGTGCGGCGGCGCCTTGCTGCGCTCTCCCATGGTCTTGATGTTGCCGCCGGCGGAGAATGCGCTCCCTTCGCCCGTCATGACGAGCACGGAGACCGCCGGATTCGCATTCGCCCATTCGATCGCATGCGGGATGTCTTCGACGAGCGCGGTGCTGGTGAGCGCATTGCGCACGTCGTCGCGCTTGAAGGTGAGAACCGCCACACGGCCCTCGACCGTGAGCGCGGCATCAGTCATTTGAGGCAGGGTCATTCGAACGTCCTTGGTGGAATATGTCGATCAGGCGGCGCGGCGCGACCTGATCGCGTGCGAGGTCGGCGCCACCGCATGGTGTTCTTCCAGCTGCCGGATCGCCGCATCGCGCGAATCGAGCACGCGTTGCTGCGCGGCGCGTTCGGCCGCGGCGCCATCGCCTTCGCGGATCGCTTTTACCAGTTTCTGCCAGTTCTGGACAGATTGGCGGCGCCGCTGCGGCGTCGAGAGCCCGAGGCGCGAGTAGCGCAGCGTCTGCAGCGCAAGTGAATCGAGTATCGTGCGCAACCGGCTGTTGCGCGAGGCCTGCGTGAGCAGTCGGTTCAGCGCGAACACGGTCTCGATGTACGCGTCGCCCATGTCGGCTTGGCGGGCATAACGCACGAGCTTCGCCACCTCCGCCTCGAGCGCCGGCAGAAGCCGCATGCGATCGGGGTCTTCGGCGAGCTCCCGATCGCGCAGGCCGTTCAGCACCGCGCGGATATCGAAAATTTCCTTCACTTCGGCCGTGCTCAAATTGGTGATCTGCGCGCCGCGCCGGGGCAGTATGGTCAAGAGCCCGTCGCGCTCCAGCAGCCGCAGCGCTTCGCGCACCGGCCCGCGGCTTACCGAAAACTCGGCCGCGATCGCCTGCTCGAGGATGCGCTGCCCCGGCTCGTACGCCCCGGTGACGATGCGTTCCGAAAGCTGGGCTGCGATCTGCTCCGGGAGCGATTGGGTGAGCGGCGCGGCGGCGCGCGGCAGCCTGAAGTGCGCCTGTGCTGCCGAGGGAAGGGTTCGACGAGGAGCCGTCATGCGGGCGACGATAGCGCCGCGTTGTAGGATTGTCAACAATCTTCTTGACAACATCGAAGGCGCACGCTTACGATGCGGCTGGCGTTCCGTGCCCGGGCGCCGCCGCGTCAAGTCCTGCAAGTTCCCCGCTGGGTCGCTGCTTGAGCGCCGGTTTGCGACATTCACTTTCGAGGAGCGTAGAAAAAAATGGCCAGAGTCGAAGTCAAGTCCGAGATCACCGGCACGGTATGGCAGGTGAAATCGAAGCCCGGTGACAAAGTGGAGTCCGGCGACACGCTGATCGTGATCGAGTCCATGAAGATGGAAATACCGGTCATCACCGAGGACGGCGGCACCGTGAAGGAGATCCTCGTGAAGGAGAAAGACCCGGTCGCCGAGGGCCAGGTCGTGGCGATACTCGAAGACTGACAGCCTCGCGCGAACGATGAGCTGGAAAGCCGAGATCGAGGAAGTCCACCGCCGGCGCAAGTTCGCGGAAGCGTGTGGCGGGCCGGAGGCGGTCGCAAAGCATCATGCCGCCGGCAAGCTCACCGTGCGCGAGCGCATCGCGCGGGTGCTCGATTCGGGTTCCTTTCGCGAAGTCGGGAAGCTCGCCGGGCGCGGCAGCTATGACAAAGCGGGAAACCTGATCGGCTTCGAGCCTGCGCCCTACGTGATGGGCATCGGCCGCATCGAGGGCAGGCCGGTCGCCATCGGCGGCGAGGACTACACCATCCGCGCCGGAACGAGCTTCGGCGCCGACCGGCGCAAGGGTGGACAGGGCGGATTCGTCGAGGATCTCGCGTACGAGTACCGCATCCCGCTCATCAATCTGATCGACGGCACCGGCGGCACGGTCAACACCGCGAAACGCAAGGGCTATACCGTCGTGCCGGGTTACGGGCAGGACGGATTCGAGCGCTCGGTGGACTTGATGGGTATCGTCCCCGTCGTGAGCGCCGTGATGGGCACGACGGCGGGGGGACCCTCGGCGCGCGCGATCCTCGCACACTGGTCGATCATGGTGCAGGGCACGGGCCAGATCTTTGCCGCGGGCCCACCGGTGGTCGAACGCGCGTTCGGCGAGAAGCTCACCAAGGATGCGCTGGGCGGGGTCAAAGTGGCGGTCGACACCGCAGGCACCATCGACAATACGGCGATGGAGGAGGCGGACTGTTTCCGGCAGATCCGGCGCTTCCTCTCCTACATGCCGACGAACGTCTGGGAGTTGCCGCCCGCGCTCACCTGCGACGACCCGGTCGATCGCTGCGAGGATGCGCTGGCCGACATCGTGCCGCGCTCGGCGCGGCAGGCGTACAACATGAAGAAGCTGGTCGAGCTTGTCGTCGACCGGGACTCGCTCTTCGAGATTCAACCGACTTTCGGACGCGGCATTATCACGGCGCTCGCGCGCATGAACGGAAAAGTCGTCGGCATCGTCGCGAACAACCCGATGTTCGGCGGCATCGTCGACCACAAGGCGGCGCGCAAGCAGGGCCACTTCGCCGAGCTGTGCGACATGTTCCATATCCCGCTCATCTTCTTCGCCGATGTGCCGGGGTTGATGGTGGGTGCGGAGTCGGAAGCGAACGCGATCCTCCGCGAAGGGGTGCGTGCCCGCTACATCGGGTTGCAGGTGAGCGTGCCGGTTTTCACCGTCATCGTGCGCAAGTGCTACGGCGTGGCTGGCGGCAGTGCCATCGATCGCCGCGGGCTCAACTTCAAGATCGCCTGGCCATCCGCCGAATGGGGCTCGCTTCCCGTCGAGGGCGGGGTGAAAGCGGCTTACCGCAAGGAGATCGAGAGCGCGCCGGATCCCGCGCAGCGCGAGAAGGAAATCGAGGAGGAGCTGCGGCAGCTCGCCTCGCCGTTTCGCACCGCCGAGGCCTTTGCGATCGAAGATCTCATCGACCCGCGCGAGACGCGGCCGTATCTTTGCCAGTTCATCGATGCGCTGCAGCCGCGGCTCATGACGCAGCTCGGCCCGAAATACAAAGCTGGCGTGCGGCCCTGAGCGCACATCATTCGAATACCGTTGATTCGAGAGAGGAGCAACACCATGCCGAAGCGGGAGATCGAAGGCGACTGGGTGATGGGCTGGCCCGACCGCAAGCGTCCGGCGCTGATCGCGGGCAAGGACTCGCAGGGCCGCGTCATCAACGGGCGTGCGCCGATCACGGAGCTCGAGGGTCTCATCACGCCGACCGACGCGTACTACGTCGTGAACCAGCTCGAAGTGCCCGAGCCGATCCATCCCGACGACTGGATCTTGAGCGTGAGCGGTGAAGTCGAGCGGCCGATCGAGCTTTCGCTCAAGGATCTGCAGAAGCTCCGCGGGCGCACCGTGCGTGCGGTGACCGAGTGCGCCGGCAACGATGCCGGCTATTTCGATTACCTGAAGAAGGGCGGCCGCAAGCCCTCGCGCATCAACCAGCAGGACATGCAGAAGCGCGCCGTGCAGCGCGAGCAGAATGCGGTGCCGTCCACCGACGAGATCGGCAACGAGTCGACCACCACCTGTGCGATGAGCGCGGGCGAGTTCACCGGCGTGCCGCTCGCCGAAGTGCTGAAGAAGGCAGGGCTGAAGCCGGGCGCGGTCTCGGTGCGCATGGAAGGATACGACCGCGGGCAGCCTGACCTCGCCGTGCAATATCGCTCCGTGGGGCGCTCCGACTTCAAGCTCGTCGATCCGGGTGTCATCAATTACGAGAAGGGCTTGCCGATCGCGAAAGCGCTGCATCCCGACACGCTGCTTGCATGGTCGATGAACGGCGAGTACCTGCTGCACGTCCACGGCGCGCCGGTGCGCGCGGTCGTGCCGGGCTGGTCTGGCAATTGGTGGGTGAAGTGGCTGCAGAGAGTCGAGGTGCTCGACCGCATGCCGGAGTGCTACTACCAGAAACATTACTTTGTCTACGGCAACTCGCCTGGCGACCCGAACAAGGAAATGATCACCGCGATGGGCGTCCGGTGCATCATCATCGATCCGCTCGACGAGGATTCGCCCCTCGAGCGCGGCGCGCACAAGATCCGCGGCCTTGCGTGGAGCGGCATGGGCGCGATCACTCGCGTCGAGGTGAGCGTGGACGACGGGAAGACGTGGGTGGACGCGCATCTCGAAGAGCCGCGCGAGCGCTGGCTCTGGGTGCGCTGGTCGCATCTCTGGGAACCGCAAGAGCCCGGCCACTACCGCATCCGCGCGCGGGCGACGGATGAGACCGGCCGCGTGCAGCCGCAGATTCCGTGGAACTACCAGCGCAAGCACTTCGACGGCATCGTGCCCACGGACGTGACCATCGTTTAGCGAAATGCATATCGTCGTGTGCGCCAAGCAGGTGCCGAACCCCGAAGCGGCCTTCAGCATGTTCAAGGTCGATGAGGCGGCGAAGCGGGTCGTCCCCGCGCCGGGTCTGCCAATGGTGATGAGCCCGTTCGACGAGCAGGCGGTGGAGGCGGCACTGCGCATCCGCGCAATGCATCCCGGCACCAAGCTCACCGTCATGTCGCTCGGCCCGGAAAGCGCGCGCAATGCGATCAAGCACGGACTTGCCATGGGTGCCGACGAAGGCGTTCTGATTTGCGATCCCGCTCTGGACGAGGCCGACGGTTATGTAACCGTGCATGCCCTTGCGGCGGCAATCCGCAAGCTCGGCAACTGCGATCTCGTTCTGACGGGACGGCAGTCGGCGGATCGCGATGCGGGTATCGTGGGCGCGGGCATCGGCGAGCTGCTCCGCCTGCCGGTGATCACCTACGCCAAGGACATGCGTGTGCAGGACGCCGCGCTGCGTGTGGAACGCGTGCTGGATGACGGCACGGAGGTCGTCGAAGCCGCGCTGCCTGCTCTCGTCACCGTATCGAACGAACTTGGCCCGCCGCGCACGCCTAACCTGCGCGAAACCATGCGGGCGGCGCGAAAGCCGGTCGCGGTATGGAAAGTGTCTGATCTCGCGGTGATGGGCGAGGGGCTCCATGTGCGCAGCACCCGCGAGGGGCTCTACACGCCCACCAAAGAGGGGCTATGTGAGTTCATTACGGGCTCGGTGCAGGAGCAGGCCGCGGCACTCGCCCAGCAACTTCGCGCGGCGAATCTCGTATGAGCGCGGCCGGGTCGATCCTCATCATTGCCGAAGTTGCCGACGGTCGACCGAACCGGCTGACGTGCGAGCTTACGGAACTGGGACTATCGCTCAAGGCCCAAACCGGCGCGCGGGTGGCGGCCGCCTCTTTTACCGGTTGCGGAAACGAATCGTCGAGCGAGCTGATCGCCCTCGGCGCAGATCACGTCTATGCCGTCGAGGACCGCGCTCTCGAGCCCTATCAGAGTGAAGCATGGGTGAGCGCGGCGGCACAGCTTTGCCGCGAAGCGCAGCCCGCGCTCGTGCTGATGGCGCACACGGCGCTCGGCGGCGATCTGGCGCCGCGACTTGCGTTTCGGCTTGATGGATCGGCAGCAACCGGGTGCGTGGAGATTGCCTGGCGGGACGGCAAGTACCAGTTCACGCGGCCATGTTACGGCGGCAACGTGCGCGAAACGCTTTCATTCAAGAGCGGTGTCGCGGTCGCGACGGTGCGCGCAGGCAGCGCGCAAGCGGCAGCGCGCGATGAAATGCGTCAAGGCACGATGAGCCGGTTCACGCCCGAACTGAACGCGGAGCGCGAACGGGTGAGGATCATCGAGCGGCGCGCTGAAGCATACGAGGGCGTTCGCCTCGAAGACGCCAGCGTCATCGTCGCGGGCGGGCGCGGCTTGAACGGACCGGAAGGTTTCCGCGCGCTGGAAGCGCTCGCCGGCACGCTGGGGGCAGCCGTCGGCGCAAGCCGCGTGCCGTGCGATCTCGGCTGGTGCCCGCGCGGGTGGCAGATCGGGCTCACCGGCCGCACGGTGCAGCCCGATTTGTATATCGCGGTCGGCATTTCCGGCGCCGGACACCACATGGCGGGCTGCGGCAACGCGAAGACGATCGTCGCGGTGAACACCGACCCGGACGCGGCGATCTATAAGGAAGCGCGCTTCGGCGTCATCGCCGACTATCAGCAATTCATTCCGGCTTTCATCGACGAGGTCCGGAAACTCAAGGCAGGACATCCGTAGCGAGGTCATACATGGCATTTGAAGCATTGTTGAAAGAGTACGAAGCGCGCCGCGCGAAGGCGCTCGCGGGAGGCGGCGAGGAGAAGTACGCAAGGCGCAAGGCGGGCGGCGTATGGAACGCGCGCGAGCGCATTGCGGCGCTCGTCGATCCCGACTCGTTCATCGAATCAGGGCTCTTCGGTTCATCGGGCGTCTATCCCGAGCAGGAAGACGAAACGCAGACCGACGGCAAGCTCGCGGGGTACGGGCGGATCAACGGGCGGGATGTGGCGATCGTCGTCAACGATTTCACGGTGAAAGGCGCATCGACGTCCTACACCAACAGCAAGAAGGTTGGACACATGAAGCGCACCGCCACCGAGCGCGGCATGCCGTTCGTCGTGATCGGCGAATCGACCGGCGCGCGGCTTCCCGACGCGATGGGCTCGCGCGGCATGGGCTTGCTTCTCGGCAACGACAACACGCAATTCCGCCGCACGCGCGAAACGCCCATGTGCGCCGCGGCATTCGGCCCCTCCTTCGGTTCTTCCACCTGGCTCATGTGCCAGTCGGATTTTGCAGTGATGCAGAAAGGCGCGACGATGGCGGTCTCGAGCCCGCGGCTCGTGTCCATGGCGCTCGGCGAGAAGGTCGATCCCGAGGACCTCGGCGGCTGGAGGCTGCACGCCGAAATCACGGGGCTCGTCGATCAGGTGGTGGATCGCGAGGAGGAAGTGTTCGACGCGATCAAGAAATTCCTCTCCTACCTTCCCAGCCATCACAACGAGCCGCCGCCCGATGCGCCGGTGCCCGCGGGCTCGGGGAGCGAGGCGGACAAGATCTTCTCGATCCTTCCCGAAAGCCGCACGCAGGTCTACGACATGCGGCGCATCGTGAAAAGCATCGCCGACAAGGATAGCGTTTTCGAACTCAAACCCCGTTTCGGCAAGAGCGCGGTGACGGCGCTCGCGCGGCTGGGGGGAAAAAGCGTCGGCATCATCGGCAACAATCCGCTCCACCGCGGCGGCGCGCTCGATGCGGACGCGTGCCGCAAGATCGTCGATTTTCTCGTGCTGTGCGATTCCTTCAACGTTCCGATCGTGCTCCTCGTGGATACGCCCGGATTCCAGATCGGCACCGAAGCGGAAAAAGCCGGCGCACCGGGGCGCATCATGAACTTCATGAACGCGATGACGCTGGTCACCGTGCCGCGGCTCTCCGTCATCATCCGCAAGAGTTACGGCCGCGCCTATGTATGCATGGGCGGCGGGCGGCACTCCGACGATATCGCCGCGTGGCCGACGGCGGAAGTGAGCTTCATGTCGCCCGAGTTCGCAACCAAGATCGTGCACGGGGTCGGCATGGGCGAGCCCGGCTTCGAAGAGAAGTTCGCGCAGATCCGGAAGGGGAGCGACGTGTGGGGGCTCGCGGCGGTCTACGCGGCGCAGGCGGTGATCCGGCCCGAGCAGACGCGCGACTACCTCATCCGCATGCTCGACGTCTACAAGCTGCGCATCACCAAAGGCGTCGGCCAGCACCTCATGCGCAGCTGGCCCACAAGCTACTGAGGCGCGCCATGTTCGAGAAAGTTCTGGTTGCAAACCGCGGCGCCGTGGCCGCGCGCGTGCTGCGGGCGCTCTACGAATTGCGCATCAAGTCGGTCGCGGTCTATTCGGAAGCCGACTACGGCGCGCCCTACCTCGAAATGGCGAGCGAGACGCAGGCCATCGGACCGGCGCCCGCCGCCGAGAGTTATCTCAACCAGCAGCGGATGATGGAAGCGATTCAACGCTCCGGCGCCGACGGCGTGCATCCCGGTTACGGATTTCTCTCGGAGAATGCCGAGTTCGCGCAGCGTGTCATCGATGCCGGCGTGCGCTTCATCGGGCCCTCACCCAAGTGGATCGGCGCGATGGGGCACAAGACGCGGGCGCGCGAGATCGCGCGCGAGCACGGCTTGCCGCTCTCCGAAGGCACGGATGTGCTGCCCGCCGAGCCGGACGCCATACTCGATGCCGCGCGTAAGACCGGCTTTCCGGTGCTGGTGAAGCCTGCGGGGGGCGGCGGGGGGATCGGCATGCTCGCCGCGCACAACGAATCGGAGCTCCTCTCGGTGGTCGAGCGCTCCCGGTCGCTCGCAAGCCGCGGCTTCGGCAACGCCGAGGTCTATCTCGAGCGGCTGATCGAGCGTCCGCGCCACGTGGAATTTCAGGTGCTCGGCGACCAGCACGGCGGCGCGGTGCATCTCTACGAGCGCGACTGCTCGACGCAGCGCCGCAACCAGAAGGTGATCGAAGAGGCGCCCGCACCGGCGATCGCGCGGAGCGAGCTCGACGCGATGGCGGCAAAGGTCGCGGCCATGGTGCGCGGCATGGGATACGACAACATCGGCACGGTGGAGATGCTTTACGGGGCGGACGGGACGTTCAGCTTCCTCGAGATGAACACGCGGCTCCAGGTCGAGCACGGCGTCACCGAAGCGGTGACGGGAGTGGACCTCGTGCACGCGCAGATTCGGAGCGCGGATGGCGAACGGCTCGCCGATATCCTGCCGCCGGAGATCGCGCTCTCCGGCCACGCGCTCCAGGCACGCATCTATGCCGAGGACCCGAAGAACTTCTTTCCCTCGCCCGGCCGGCTCAAGGTGTTCCGCTTGCCGGAAGACAAGGCGATACGGGTCGAGACCGGCTACGCCGAGGGACGCGACGTGACGCCGTTCTACGATCCCATGATCGCGAAGGTGATCGTGCGCGATGCCACGCGCGAGCAAGCGATCGAGCGGATGATCGAAGCGCTCAAAGCGGTCGATATCCAGGGCATCAAGCACAACACGCCCGCGGTCATCGCGGTTCTCGACTCCAGCGCGTTCCGCAATGGCGAAGTGCATACGGGCATCATCCAGCAGGTGATGAGCCAGAAGAAGGCGGCATGATGGATACGACGGAACTCATCAACCGAGCGCGGCGCGAAGGGCGCACAGCGCTCGACGAGCAATCGGGCAAGGCGCTCTTGAGCGCTTACGGCATTGCGGTCCCCCGTTCGGTCATGGTGGGGGGCGCGGACGAGGTGAATGAAGCGCTCGTGCAGCTCAATCCGCCGTACGTAGTGAAAGTGGTCTCCCCCGACATCCTGCACAAAAGCGATGCCGGGGGCGTCAAGGTTCGGCTGCAGTCTGCGACCGAGGTGCAGCAGGCGATCAAAGCGATGATGCGGCAGCCGGTAATCGCGGAATCCCGCATCGACGGCTTCCTCGTGGAAGAGATGGCGCCCGCCGGACAGGAGATCGTCATCGGCGGCCTGCGCGATGCCGACTTCGGCCCGCTCGTCATGGTCGGCCTGGGTGGCATCTTCGTCGAAGTGCTTGCGGACGTCGCATTCCGCATCTGCCCGATTACGCGGCTCGACGCGGAAGAGATGCTCGCTGAACTCAAGGGCAAGGCGGTGCTCGAAGGCGCGCGCGGCCGAAAGCCCGTCGCGAAGCCCGCGATCGTCGAGACGCTGCTCAAGATAGGCGGCGAGGACGGTCTCCTGATGCGCCACGCCGCGGACATCAAGGAAGCCGACGTGAATCCGCTCATCGTTTCCGATCGAGGCGCCGTCGCGGTGGACGCGCGCTTCGTGCTGGCATGATCGCGATGGATACGCAAAAGATACTTCAGCAATACGAAGCGCTCTTCGCACCGAAGACCGTCGCGGTCGTCGGTGCATCGACCAAGGGCACGGCGTTGCCCAACGTCTTCATTCGCCGCATCCGCGAGTTCGGCTACGAAGGCGCGATTTATCCCATCCATCCCACTGCCGCTGAGATCGACGGCCTGCCCGCGTACAAGAGTCTCGGTGAGACGCCCCAGCCGGTGGACTACGCCTACATCGCGATCGCCGCCGCCCAGGTGCCGCAGCTCCTTGCCGCCGGCAAGGGCCGTGTGCGTTTCGCGCAGGTGATCTCGAGCGGTTTCGGCGAAGTGGATGAAGGCAAGGCGCTGCAGGAGGAACTCGCTACGGCAGCGCGTGCCGGCGGCATGCGCCTCCTCGGGCCGAATTGTCTCGGCATCTACACGCCACGCGGGCGTGTGACGTTCGCCGAAATCGGGCCGCGTGAAACCGGGAATGTCGGCATCATCTCGCAGAGCGGCGGGCTCGGCACCGATATCATCCGCCGGGGCTTGAACCGCGGGCTCAAGTTCTCGGGCTTGATCACCATCGGCAACTGCGCCGACGTGGGGCCCACCGACATCCTCGAGTACTATCTTTCGGATGCGCAGACGCGCGTGATCGGCCTTTACATCGAAACAGCGAAGGACGGGCGGCGTCTCTTCGAGACGCTCCGCGACGCGTGCGCCCGCAAGCCGGTCGTCGTGCTGAAGGGCGGTCTTACCCAGCAGGGGCGCGCGGCCGCCGCCTCGCACACCGGCTCGCTCGCAGGCGATGAGCGCGTATGGCTCGCACTCGCCCGGCAGACCGGTTGCGTGCTCGTGGACACGCTCGACCAGTTCATCGACACGCTGCTCGTCTTCCAGGCGCTCGAGCCCAACGCGGCGAAGCCGACGAAACGCGTCGTGCTCTTCGGCAATGGCGGCGGCACCAGCGTGCTCGCGACGGATTATTTCGCGCGCCTCGGGCTCGACGTGCTGCCGTTCGAGCGCCGGGCGATCGATGCGCTCGCCGCGATGAAACTGCCGCCGGGAACGAGTATCACCAATCCGGTCGATTGCCCGGTGGGCACGCTGCAGCAGGACGACGGGCGCGTCGCGGAGACAATACTCGATATCATCTACGAGCAGGGCAACCCGGATGCGCTCGTGATGCATCTCAATCTTTCGGCATTCGTCGGGCGCACCAAGAAGGAAGTGCTCGACAATCTCGTGGACGCCGCGCTTCGGGTCCAGAAGCAGCATCCCGGCAAGGCGCATTTCGTGCTGGTCCTGCGCTCCGACGGCGAGCCGACCCTCGAAGATCGCAAGCGCGAGTTTCGCGCGCGCGCCGTCGAGCTTGGCATCCCGGTGTACGACGAGATGGCGAACGCGGGACACGCGCTCGCGGCAATGCAGGCGCACGAGCGCTTCGCGACCGA
>CAMPGR010000076.1 GCA_946885605.1 uncultured Pseudomonadota bacterium | reverse complement strand
ACCATGAAGCACGCACTCCCGTACCACCGCTCTAAGGTTCTAGTGGCTGGTGACGGAAGGGTGCGGCCATACTCTCATACGGGGCCGCGACCCGGTGCCGAACGGCGGGGCAGGTTTAGCTTGAGCTCAGTGGAGAACGCGCGGCACGGAGAGCGTGAATTCGGGAATCGGCGCATCGAATTTCACACCGTCTTCCGCCACCATCTGATAGCTCCCGCGCATCGTTCCGACCGGCGTGGCGATCACAGCCCCGCTGGTGTACTCGAAGCTCTCCCGAGGCCGCAGCAATGGCTGCTCGCCCACGACACCGGCGCCGCGCACCTCCTGCACCCCGTTCTCCGCATCGGTGATGATCCAGTGCCGGCTCACGAGTTGCGCGGCCACATCACCCGTATTGGTGATGGTGATCGTGTAAGCGAACACGTAGCGCCGGCTTTTTTCGTCGGACTGGTCGGGAACGAAGATCGAGCGCGCACTCACGGTGATTTCGTACTTCTTGTCCGTCATGTAAGAATTTCACCCGAACTTCAGCCGAGAAGCAAGCCGGGCGGCGCGCGCGGCTGGTGCCTCCGCCGCGATAGCGGGTACAATGCCGGGTCGCGGCCGTCCAATGTCCCAAATGAAATACCGTATCGCACCGAGCATACTGTCTGCGGACTTCGCGCGACTGGGAGAGGAAGTGCGCGACGTCGTGGCGGCCGGGGCCGACATCGTGCACTTCGATGTGATGGACAACCACTACGTGCCGAATCTCACCGTAGGTCCGCTCGTGTGCGCCGCGATTCGTCCGCTGGTGCCGGTGCCGATCGATGTGCACTTGATGGTGAAGCCGGTGGATCGCATCATTCCGGACTTCGCCGCAGCGGGCGCCAACATCATCACCTTCCACCCGGAAGCGTCCGAGCATGTTCATCGCACTATAGGGCTCATCAAGAGCAATGGGTGCAAGGCGGGGCTCGTACTCAACCCCGCCACGCCGCTTGTATGGCTCGATCATGTGCTGGCCGAGCTCGACCTCGTCCTCATCATGTCCGTGAACCCCGGATTTCCGGGCCAGGCGTTCATCCCGGAGGCGCTCAACAAGCTGCGCGCCGTGCGCGCGCGCATCGACGCGGTCGGGCGCGACATCTGGCTCGAGGTGGATGGCGGGGTGAAGGTCGACAACATGGCGGGAATTGCGCGCGCCGGCGCCGATACTTTCGTCGCCGGCTCGGCGATCTTCGGCACGAACGATTACAAAGCGACGATCGGCGCCATGCGCACGGAACTCGCCCGGGCCTGATATTGGATTCGGCCGCACACACTCGCGACAGCGCTCGCGCGCGCTTTCCCCTGCGCGTGCGCGCGGTCATCATCGATCTCGACGGCACGCTGCTCGACACGATCCCGGATCTCGCGGTTGCCGCCAACCTGATGCTCGAGGCGCTCGAACGTCCCCCCCTCGACCGGGAGTTGATCCGGACGTTCGTGGGCAAGGGCATTACGAATCTCGTGAAACGCACGCTGGCGGGCAGAATCGACGGGGAGGCCGACCCGGTGCTCTTCGAGCGGGCACTGCCCATCTATGAGCGCTGCTACGCCAGTGTGAACGGCCGGCATACCACGATTTATCCGGGCGTCATGGATGCCCTCGAGCGCTTGCGTGCCGCAGGATTCCCGCTCGGCTGCGTCACCAATAAATCGATGCGCTACACCGAGCCGTTGCTCGAGCAGACCGGCCTTGCCAGTTACTTTTCGGTGGTCTTAGCGGGCGATACGCTGCCGCAGAAAAAGCCGGATCCCGCGCCGCTCCTTCACGCCTGCGAGAAACTGCGCGTCGCTTCGCGCGACATGCTGATGATCGGCGATTCCCTCAACGATGTGCAGGCCGCCCGCGCCGCCGGCTGCCCGGTGTTCTGCGTGACCTACGGATACAACGAAGGGCACGATGTACGCGAGCTCGATGCTGATGCTATAGTATCCTCGCTCGTTGACGCCACGCGTTTGATCCAGAAGGCCTGATCCTCATGCGCTCCACGGGTTGCGAAACCGGAAGAAATGCGCGCCGCGCCGGCCCATGCTGGCGTCCCTGGCGCGGATAGCACTTTTCCGGCGCGCGCTCCGGCGCGACGCTTCCCGATGACATGCTGCACCTGTGGAGCCGCCCATGACTGAAAACGAATTCGCCCGTCTCGCCGCGGCCGGCTATAACCGCGTGCCGCTCGTGCTCGAGACCTTTGCGGACCTCGATACGCCGCTCTCGATCTATCTCAAGCTCGCGAACCGTCCATACAGCTATCTCCTCGAATCTGTGGTTGGTGGCGAACGCTTCGGCCGCTATTCCTTCATAGGACTCGCGGCGGATGCGCGGCTTGAGGTGCGTGGCCGCGCATGCGCGGAGTACCGAGGCGGCCGTATCGTGAACGAGATCAGCGCCGAGGATCCGCTTGCCTGTATCGACGCGTATCTCGCGCGTTTCAAGGTCGCGCAGGATCCCCGCCTGCCGCGCTTTTGCGGCGGCCTGGTCGGCTATTTCGGGTACGACACCGTCCGCTATATCGAAAAGCGGCTTGCGCATGTGTCGAAGCCCGACCCGCTAGAGAACCCTGACATTCTGCTGCTCGTCTCGGAGGAAATCGCGATCGTCGACAATCTTTCGGGCAAGCTCTCGCTGGTCGTCTATGCCGAGCCTGGCGTGCCCGGTGCCTACGCAGTCGCGCAGGCGCGGCTGCGCGAGCTCCTCGCGAGATTGCGCCAGCCGGTCGCGATACCGGCCGATGTCTCGGCGACTTCCGAGCTGGCCGTGTCCGGCTTCGGGCAAGCCGCGTATCACGCTGCGGTCGAGCGTGCGAAGCGCTACATCTACGAGGGCGACATCATGCAGGTGGTGCCCTCGCAGCGCATGTCGAAGCGCTTTCACGCGACGCCCATGGCGCTCTACCGCGCGCTACGCACGCTCAATCCCTCGCCGTACATGTTCTATTTCGATTTCGACCAATTTCAAGTGGTGGGGGCCTCTCCTGAAATCCTTGCACGCCTCGAGGGCGATACCGTCACGGTGCGCCCCATCGCCGGCACGCGCCGACGCGGCGCGACGGCGGCCGAGGACGCCGCGCTGGCGGACGAGCTGCTCTCCGACGCGAAGGAGCGCGCCGAGCACATCATGCTCGTGGATCTCGGCCGCAACGACATCGGGCGCGTGGCGCAGACCGGAACGGTCCAGGTGACGGAGCAAATGGTGATCGAACGCTATTCTCACGTCATGCACATCGTTTCCAATGTGGAGGCGAAACTGCGCCCGGGCTTGCGGGCAATGGACGTGCTTCGGGCCACTTTCCCGGCTGGCACGGTCTCCGGCGCGCCGAAAGTGCGGGCGATGGAGATCATCGACGAACTCGAGCCGGTGAAGCGCGGCGTGTACGCCGGCGCGGTGGGCTATCTCGGCTTTCACGGCAACATGGACGTTGCGATTGCACTGCGCACCGCCGTGATCAAGGGCGGAATGCTGCACGTGCAGGCGGGCGGCGGCATCGTGGCCGACTCCCAACCCGAGGCCGAATGGCAGGAGACGCAGAACAAGGCGAAGGCGCTGCTGCGCGCGGCCGAGATGGCCGAGCGCGGGCTCGATACCCGTTTTCCGTGAGGACGGGCGCGAGTCGCGCTGCTTTGAGCGGCGCTCGGCAGGACGTGCACTAGGGATCTGCCTTCCGGGAAGGGTCATGCGCTTCCGCGTCCTCGCAACCGTAATTCGAAATACGCTCGTGCGCCTCGAAATCGCGGCGAACCGGCTGCTCGGCCGCGAGTTCATCCCGGAGCCGGCGTATTCCATATCGAAACGAGCGGCGCGTGCAATCTCAAATGCCGGTTCTGCGCCTACGAAAAGAAATCGGCGCCCAAAGTGAGTATGCCGAACCCGCTCTTCTTCGACTGTGTCTCACAGGCGGTGGAGCTGGGCTACACGCGCTTTGACCTCACCCCCTCGACCGGCGACGTGTTCATGGACAAGCGTGTCTTCGAGAAATTCGCTTACCTCGACGCGCACCCGGGCGCCGACGAGTACAGCTTCTTCACCAACCTCACGATCCCGAAGCCGGAGACACTGGCGAAGCTGGTTGCGCTCGAGAAGCTCCGACAGCTCACGATCAGCGTGTACGGCCACGATCTCCGGAGCTTCGTCGTGATCACGAAGTCGACCGGGCAGCTGTATCGGCGGCTCGTTGCGAACCTCGACGCGCTGCTCGCGCTCAAGGACCAATGGAAGTTCGGTGTCGCGGTCGGCTTTCGCTCGACGTTCGATGTTCCCGACGACGATGCGAGCGAGCTCCTGCGGGCCCTACGCCGCTACCGGGAAGCCGGTGTTCCGGTGCGTCCTTCGCACGGCGTATACAACAATCGGGGCGGATACATCACGCAGGGCCGACGTGGCTGGGCTCGACATGCATATCACGTCCACAGAGCTCGTCTACAAGCACGGCGCCTGTGTAAAGCTTTTCGATTCCGTTCAGGTGATGGCGAGCGGCGTTGTGAACGCGTGCGCCTGTCGCGACGTCGACGCGACGCTGCGCATAGGGGACGCTCGAACGGGCCGCCTCGCCGACATACTCTCCACCCGGAATGCCGAATACATGCGCATCATCGAGGAGCAGCAGCAGGGGCGGTTCCGGCCGGTTTGCGCCGGGTGCGATTTCTACAAGAGCATCTACCACCAGCGATCCGAGTATCGCCGTAGCCGGCAGCCGATGCAGACCCTGGAGCAATTCAAGGAAAAACTGGGTCAGCTGCATCAGCCCCGGTAGCCGGCGTCCGGGCAAGAAAAAGCCGCGCCGAGGCGCGGCTAATGTGCAATATCGAATACGACGGATACTGCAACCACATCCCGAGGAGGAAAAGAGGAATGCGGCACTGCACAAACTACCTCTTGGACCTTACACGAAGCTTACAACATTGATGATTTTTCGACCGGCTGCGAAAAAAGCCACGCTTTCAGCCGGCGGTATCGACGCCCTCGCCCTGCCGGGCGATGTAGACGTTCGGCACGATGTCGCCTTTCTTCACGCGAATGGCAACAGAGAGCAGGCGCGAGCTCAATCCAAGCCCCGCTTTCTCTGCCGGTTCCACCGCGATCTCGAACTGAACCCGGCGCGTCGCCATCACGAAGTTGATCATCGCCCCGCGCTCGAGCCCATCCGGGAGGTCGGTGATGGCGAGCACTGGGCGCTCGCGCACGGCGTCCAGGAGCCGCGAGGCCTGCGCCTCCGCATCAGCCCCTATGAAAAGCACGTGGATGTCTCTTGTGTCGCTTTCGTTCGCCACGGCACGCACAGCTAGTGTGCGACCCTGTACGGTTCTGCCCGTCACGATGCGGCGCAGCTCGGCTGCGATCTGGTCAGCACCGACGATGCCTATGGTGATCGGGCGTTCCGCTTCGCCCAGGGAGGACTGCGGCCACTCGACATATCCTGCGAACTTGTACAAAAACGCTGCCTTGATTTCGGTTTCGGCTGGAGCCGGTTCATCCGGCTGCGCGTAGCCTTGCGAAAACAGCAATGCGCTCGCGCATGCGAGGGCGGTGGCAAGCCAGCGCCGAAGCAATTTGCGTCGGGGTTTTGGATCGTTTGTTATTGTCGCCATAGGACCTTCAGAAAAACGCTGCGCTCGAGCTCGCTGCGCGTGGCGGGCACGCCGAATTCCGGATGCCGAGCATCCAACAGGTTGTTCAGCGTGACAGAAACTTCGAGATTGCGCTGCACATGCCATCCCCAACGCGCGTCCACCGTAGTATAGGACGGCACATTCGGGTTCGGCAGAGCGCCGACGCGGCGCACCGCGATATCGAGCTCGTGACGCGGCGCCGGCTCGAAAGCGGAGCGCAGCATCCACTGATGACCGGGATCGTTGCCGAGGGCGCTCACGCCCGCGGCATCCATGCTTTCCGGTTTGAGGCGCAGCCGCTGCTCGAGTAGCACTCCGCCGCCGCTCAAGCGCCAGCGGTCGGTCACGCGATAATGCGCCCAGCCTTCGATCCCGTAGGTCGAACCTTCGATCTTGTTGTCGAGCACGAAAGCGCCGCCGGGAGCCGGTTCGACGCTTCGCAGCCGGTCGTGATCGTGATGGAAAGCGGTGAGCGAGTACGAGAACGCGGGGGCGGGCTGCGCGCGGTAACCCAGCTCGACAACGTTTGAAATTTCGGACTTGAAATCGGGTCCACCGGCGAGTATGAAGGGCGCGGTCCCCGGTACGAATAATTCGCGGTCGAGCCGCGACGGCGAGCGTACCGCGCGGGAAATAGCCGCCCACAGCAAGCGGTCCGTTCCCGGCTTCCATGCAAGACGCGCGCTCGGCAGGACCTCGATCCCCGTGTAGTCATTGCTTTCCAGCCGCGTGCCAAGCGTGAGCCGGACGGTTGGACTCAACTCGATCTCGTCCTGCGCGAAGACGTTCCACCAGTCGAGGTTGCGCTCGGGCGGGAGAAATGCGAGGGCGGTGCTGTTTCCGACCCGGTCGCGCGCGTAGCGGTAACCGCCGCCCCAGACCACGGTATGCGTGCCGAGCGGAGCCAGCGCGTGCTGCAGCTCCGCATCGAAGATATCGAGCTCTTCGCGAAATACCCCTTGCTGATCGCGCTCGGTGCGGTCGTAGTAGACCTGGAGCCGCAGCTTCGACTCGTCCGCAAGACGTTGCGTCCAGCGGCCGAGCACGTTCATCCCTTCGACCCGGGTATGCCCGGGTGCAACCTGTTCGAGCTCACCGCGATAGCCGTCTCCCTGCAGCGTGAAGCTTCGATCTCCCGCACCCCAGTCGGCGCGAAAGCCGAACTGCCCCTTGTCCCACGCGTCGCGCACCGGCGCCCGGTCAGCGCGCTCCGTGTTGTCGCGGTCGAAATACTTGCCATAGAGGCGGAAGTGGCCGTTGGCGCCGAGCCGCGCGCCGTAGCGCGCGGCTGCACCCCGTTCCAGGTTTCCCGCGCCGGCGCTCACCAGCGCGCCCTGGGTGTCGCGTGCGGGGCGGGTCGTGATGTTGACCACACCGTTCACGGCGTTCGTCCCCCACAAGGTGCCCCCGGGACCGCTGATCACTTCGATCCGCGCGATGTCCTCGAGCATGACGTCCTGCGCTTCCCAGAAGACGCCGGAAAAAAGCGGCGTGTACACCGTGCGGCCATCGATCAGCACGAGGAGCTTGTTGCCGATGGCGTTGTTGAAGCCGCGTGCGCTGATCGCATAGCTGCTTGCATTGACGCGTGCCACCTGGAGGTTCGGTGCGAGCCGCAGCGCCTCGGGCAAGCTCGTAGCCCCCGAGCGGCGGATATCTTCGCGCGTGATGACGTAGATCGAGGCCGGCGCCTCGGAAAGCCGCTCGGCGCGGCGGGAGACGGAGGTCACCTCGATGTTGCTGAGTTCTTCCAGAGTCAGGTCCGCGAGGTCGCGCGGCGCACCGTGTGCGGGCAATGCGGCAAGCAGCGACAGAATGAGCGCCGGCACAGCGCACCGCGACGACGCGCGTGAGGCGGAAAGGCAGGAGCGCGAATCGAGCTGGCGACAAACGGCCGAGTGCTGCGCCCGCGAATTAAGCACTTTTGTCCTCTCCCTTGACACTGCACCGGCGCTGTTCGGGCCGGCACGCTGCGTGGCTTCACGCTATGGCGGCCCGCGGGAATGCTACCAGCCGCGAACCCGGGCGGGCAAATCGGCAACGGGCCTATTCCGCATGAATGCGGTAAACTGCCGGGCATGCTACGCGCCGCGCATCACTCTTCCCGCCACTATCGCGTCCGGCGATGGTGCTAGCCTGTTACGCGCCTTAACTACGGCACCGTCCAGAACTGCCGTGAGCCCGTTGAGGGCCGCGATCTCGAAACCGACAAGTACTGGCAGGCAAGCAATGCTCCTCATGATCGACAATTACGACTCCTTCACCTACAACCTCGTGCAGTATTTCGGCGAGTTGGGCGAAGAGGTCCGTGTTGTTCGCAATGACGAAGTGACGCTCGACGACATCGAGTCCATGCGGCCGGGGCGCATCGTGGTTTCTCCGGGACCGTGCACACCGAACGAAGCCGGCGTTTCGGTTCCGCTCGTCAACCGCTTCGCGGGCAAGGTGCCGATCCTCGGCGTATGCCTGGGCCACCAGAGCATCGGGCAGGCCTTCGGCGGGCGCATCGTGCATGCCCACCGCCTCATGCATGGCAAGACTTCCGCGATCGAGCACGAGGGCGCGGGCGTATTCCGCGCTCTGCCGAGGCCCTTCCAGGCGACGCGCTATCACTCGCTCGCGATCGATCGCGCAACGCTGCCGGCGTGCCTGGAAGTCACTGCCTGGGCGGAGGATGGCGAAATCATGGGCCTGCGCCACAGGTCGCTGCCGGTGGAGGGCGTGCAGTTCCATCCGGAATCGATCCTGACCGAGCACGGGCATCACCTGCTCAGGAACTTCCTCGAGGGAGGCCGCTAATGACGCCACAGGAGGCACTGACGCGGGTCATCGAGCATCGCGAAATATTCCGCGAGGAGATGCTGACGCTCATGCGCAGCATCATGAGCGGGGAAGTATCGGCTCCGCTCATCGCCGCGATCATCACCGGGTTGCGCGTCAAGAAGGAGACCATCGGCGAGATTTCCGCTGCGGCCGAAGTGATGCGCGAGTTCGCCACCAAAGTCGCGATATCCGACGACACGCGCCTCATCGATACCTGCGGAACAGGCGGCGACGGCGCGCATTCGCTCAACATTTCCACGGCGGCGATGTTCGTGGCCGCCGCGGCGGGCGCCCGCATCGCGAAGCACGGCGGCCGCTCCGTGTCGAGCAAGTGCGGCAGCGCGGATGTGCTCGAAGCGCTCGGGGCCAACATCAATCTCGAGCCGGAACGCGTCGCGCGTTGCATCGCTGAAGTCGGCGTGGCGTTCATGTTCGCGCCGAATCACCATCGCGCCATGAAGTATGCGGCGCCGGTGCGCAAGGAGCTCGGCGTAAAGACGATCTTCAATATCCTGGGCCCGCTCACCAACCCGGCGGGCGCGCGCCAGCAGGTGATGGGCGTTTTTCACCCCGATCTCGTCGGCATACAGGCGCGCGTGTTGCAGCGGCTGGGAAGCCGCCGCGTCATCATCGTGCATGGCCTCGAAGGGCTCGACGAACTTTCCATCAGCGGGCCGACCATGGTCGGTGAACTGAAGGACGGGGAGATCCGGGAATATACGGTCGCGCCCGAGGACTTCGGTCTGCGGTGCTACGACGTATCCGCGATACGGGTCAACGGGATCGATGAAGCGAAAGCGATGCTGCTCGCCGCGCTTCAGAACGAGGCGGGCGCCGCGCGTGATGTCGTCGCGCTCAATGCCGGCGCCAGTATCTATGTCGCGGGCTTAACGGACAGCTTGGGAGCAGGCGTGGAAGTCGCGCAGTCCATCATCGCGAGTGGCGCCGCGCGGAAAAGGCTCGAGCAGTTCCTCGCATTTACGCGTGCGGCTTGAGCGGGGGACGCCTGACGCATGGCGGACATCCTGCAACGCATACTGTCAGTGAAGGCCGACGAAGTGGCCGAGGCCAAAAGGCGCACGCCGCTCGCCGCCCTCGAAGCGGCGATCGGGGACGCGTCCGAGCCGCGGGATTTCGTGGGCGCGTTGTGCCGCAAGATCGCTGCCGGCCTGCCGGCGGTCATCGCGGAGATCAAGAAAGCGAGCCCGAGCCGTGGAGTGCTGCGCCCCGACTTCGCACCTGAAGCCATCGCACGCGATTACGCAGCGCACGGCGCCGCATGCCTTTCCGTGCTCACGGACCGAGAATTTTTTCAGGGCAGCATCGAGCACATGATAAAGGCCGGTGCCGCTTGCACCCTGCCGGTCCTGCGCAAGGATTTCATGATCGATCCGTATCAGGTTTACGAATCGCGTGCCGCGGGGGCCGATTGCATACTGCTCATCGTGGCGGCGCTCGATGATGCTCGCATGGGTGAACTGGAAGCGACAGCGCACGCGCTCGGGCTCGCGGTACTTGCCGAAGTGCACGACGGGGCGGAACTCGAGCGCGCGCTCAAACTGAAGACCGCGCTCATCGGGATCAACAACCGCAATCTGCGCACCTTCGAGACGCGGCTGGAGACGACGTTGGAACTCGCCGGCTGTATCACGCCCGGCCGTCTCGTGGTGACGGAGAGCGGCATCCTGAATCCCGCGGACGTCAGACGGATGCGCGAACGCAACGTTCAAGCCTTTCTCGTCGGTGAAGCCTTCATGCGCGCTGACCATCCTGGCATTGAATTGGAACGATTGTTCGGGAAGGCGGCCTGATGGTTATGGATTTCGATCGGCTGATCATCGCCTTCGACCGCGGCTTGCGTGCGGTTTTTGCCCCGGCGCCAACGCTGCGCGCGGTGCCGGGCGAAACGGTGGCGAACGGCGAACTGAATGCCCGGGAGCGCCAGGAGGCGGCGGCGCTCATGCGTGTCAATCACAGCGGCGAGATATGCGCGCAGGCGCTGTACCAGGGACAGGCCTTGACCGCGCGGGACACAAGCGCGAAAGCCGCGCTGGAGCAGGCGGCACGGGAGGAGACCGAGCACCTCGCATGGACGGAACGCCGCATCGACGAGCTGGGAGGCAGAAAGAGCCTGCTCAACCCGCTGTGGTACGCGGGTTCGTTCGCCATCGGGGCGGCGGCCGGTCTGCTCGGCGATCGCTGGAATCTGGGTTTTCTCGCCGAGACCGAGCGCCAGGTCGTCGAGCACCTCGACGGGCATCTGCGCAGGCTTCCGGCCCACGATCTCAAAAGCCGCGCCGTGCTCGAGCAGATGAAGGAGGACGAAGCGCAGCACGCGACCAGCGCCCTCGATCACGGTGCGGCGGTGCTCCCCGGTCCGGTGTGCTCGGCGATGCGGTGCGCTTCACGCGTCATGACGCGGACGGCATTCTGGATTTGAGGTGCAGCGGGTAGCGGTGCGCCTTCGCTGCTCGCCGCCACGAGACATCGAACCTTTTGCCTGCAGCCCCTTAAGCTGCGGACCTTCAGGCTTCGCGTAGCTCGTAATCGTGGCTGATTGCCGCGGTCTTGCCCAGCATGATCGAAGCCGAGCAGTATTTTTCGGCGGAAAGCTGGATGGCCCGTTCGACCTGCGGCGCCTTCAGCCCTTTGCCAGTCACGATGAAATGGAAGTGTATGCGCGTGAAGACCTTCGGGTCTTCGGGTGCGCGCTCGGCGTCGATTTCGACCACGCAATCCGTCACCGGGGCGCGCGCCTTCCTAAGGATATGGATGACATCGTAAGCAGTGCAGCCGCCCGTGCCGATCAGCACCGTTTCCATGGGACGCGGACCGAGATTGCGGCCGCCGCCCTCCGGGGCGCCGTCCATGACGATAGCGTGACCGCTCTCGGACTCGCCTGCGAAACACACGTTTTCAATCCACTTGATGCGAACTTTCATGCTCGGCTCGGCAGGCGGACGCGGCACAAGGGGCAAGCAGTTTTAGAGCCATCGTCCAAGCGCGAATTGTAAGCGATACCAGCCGATGCCGATGATCTCGCGGAAGTAGATGCTGCTCTCGCGCAGCGCGCGTGTGTCGGGAACGAAATCGAGCGCCGTAAGGCGGAAGCGCGTTGCGTAGCCGGTTGCCGCGGGAATGACTTCGAAGCCCGCCTGCTCGAACGCGAGCCGGGCGCGCGGCATGTGCCAGGCGTGAGTCACGAGGTAGACGCGGCGGATGCCGGTGGCCTCGAGGATGGTGATGCTCGCCTGCGCGTTCTCGAGCGTCGTGCGCGAACGGTCCTCTCGCCACTGCACAGGTACCTGAAAATCGCGCTCGAGCGCGGTCTGCATGTGCAGCGCTTCGCCCGCAGGTGCGTCCTCGGGACTGCCGCCGGAGACGAGCACCGGCTTGCGGGTTGCGCGGTAGAGCTGCGCGGCGTAGCGCAGCCGCGCGAGCGCGTTCTCGTTTACCGTCGTGCCGCCGTACTCCGGCGCGTTGAAATAGCTGCCTGCGCCGAGGACGACAATGGCCTGACCGGTATGATCGGCGAGCGGGTCCCTGTACCGCGGCTCGAGCGTGTGCAACAGGAAATCAGCGACGTATTGCGTCGACAACAGGTAAAGCCCGGCGAGCCCGAATGCGACGAGCACGCGCCCGAGGGCGCGTCGGCGTGCGAGCGCGAGGCCGCACAGCACGATGAGGAGCAGCGAGCCGGGCGGGACGAGGATCGACGCGAGCGCATTGCGGATCACCCATTCCATGGCGGATCAGCGCACGCGGCGGGCCGCGCGACCGCCGCGTGTTTGACACATGCAGCTGATTTCCAATAGAATTCGCGGTTTCCTAAAAATCGCTTCAGAGCCGGATCTAGACCCATGAAGACGTTTTCCGCCAAGCCGCACGAAGTCAAGCGCGACTGGTATATCGTAGACGCGTCCGACAAGGTGCTCGGGCGGCTTGCGGCCGCCGTTGCACACCGGCTGCGCGGCAAGCACAAAGCCGAGTTCACGCCCCACGTTGATAGCGGCGATTATATCGTGGTGGTCAATGCGGAAAAATTGCGCGTGACCGGCAACAAGGCGCGCGACAAGATGTACTACCGCCACAGCACGTATCCCGGCGGCATTTACAGCACCAATTTCGCCAAGCTGCAGGCCCGGCATCCCACTCGAGTGCTCGAGATGGCGGTGAAGGGCATGCTGCCCAAGGGGCCTCTGGGGTACGCGATGCTGCGCAAGATGAAAGTCTACGCGGGCTCCGCGCATCCGCATGAGGCCCAGCAACCCAAACAACTCGATATCTGAGGCAGGACTTATGGCTGTACAGAGCAACTACGGAACAGGGCGGCGGAAGAGCGCAGTGGCCCGGGTGTTTTTGAAGCCGGGGAAGGGCGATATCGTCGTCAACGGCAAGCCGGTCGATGAATTCTTCTCGCGCGAGACGGGCCGCATGATCGTGCGCCAGCCGCTCGAATTGACTGCTCGCCTGCAGAGCTTCGATATTTCGGTGAACGTGCACGGCGGCGGCGAATCGGGGCAGGCCGGCGCGGTTCGCCACGGAATCACCCGTGCGCTGATCGACTATGACGCGGCGCTCAAGCCGGTGCTCAAGAAAGCGGGCCTCGTTACGCGGGACGCTCGCGAGGTCGAGCGGAAGAAAGTCGGCCTGCACAAGGCGCGCCGACGCAAGCAATTTTCCAAGCGCTAAAGCCGCGCAGCGCAAGAATGAGGCCGCCTGCGGGCGGCCTTGTTTTTTTCCGGGCGATATAATTTCAGGCCCGGGCGGAAATTTGACCTGGATCCAATCGCGCGGGCCGGCTAGCTTGCCGGTACTGCGGAGGCTTTCGGACGACATGGCACGGACCGGCATCAGGATCGGCATCGTCGGCGGCACCGGGTACACCGGAGTGGAGTTGTTGCGGCTGCTCGCGCAGCACCGCGCCGCCGAGTTGAGCGTCATCACCTCGCGCGGCGAAGCCGGCATGGCGGTCGCTGAGCTTTTTCCCAATCTCCGCGGGCGCGTCGCGCTCAAGTTCACCGCACCCTCCGTCGAGGCCCTGAAGACCTGCGACGTCGTTTTCTTCGCCACGCCGAACGGCGTCGCCATGAGCCAGGCACGCGCGCTCTACGATGCGGGCGTGCGCATGATCGACATTGCCGCCGACTTCCGCATCAAGGACATTGCGCTGTGGGAAAAGTGGTATGGCATGCAGCACGCCTGTCCGGAGCTGGTGGCCGAGGCGGTCTACGGGCTCCCCGAGGTGAACCGCGAGCGCATCCGCAAGGCGCGGCTCATCGCGAATCCCGGCTGTTATCCCACATCCGTGCAGCTGGGATTTCTTCCGCTTGTTGAAGCGGGCGTTGTCGATACCGATCATTTGATCGCCGATGCCAAGTCCGGCGTCTCGGGCGCCGGGCGCAAGGCCGAAGTGCATACCCTGCTCGCCGAAGCCTCGGACAATTTCAAGGCGTACGGCGTGCGCGGGCACCGCCATCATCCGGAAATCGTCCAGGGCCTCAGCCAGGCGGCGGGCAAGCCGATCAAGCTCGTCTTCACGCCGCACTTGACGCCGATGATCCGCGGCATACACGCGACGGTTTATGCGCGACTCACTTCGTCCGCCGACCTGCAGGCGTTGTACGAGTCGCGTTATGCGAAGGAGCCCTTTGTCGATGTCATGCCGTCGGGCGCTCATCCCGATACACGCTCGGTGCGCGGCGCCAATATCTGCCGCATCGCCGTGCACCAGCCGCAGGGCGGCGACATCGCGGTCGTGCTGTCGGTCATCGACAATCTCGTCAAGGGCGCGGCGGGACAGGCGGTTCAGAACATGAACATCATGTTCGGGCTGCCGGAGACCGAAGGCCTCGAGCAGATCGCGCTGCTTCCCTAGGATTGCGGATCGAGTTATGGCATGGCTGCGCACGTTCCGACAACGGTTTGGGATCGCAGCGCCGCGCGTTGCGGTTCGCGCTCACGTTCCCTGGTACTGGCGCTGGCTCGGCATCGCCTGCGCCGGCGCGCTTGCGACGGGTGTGGGATGGGCGATATATGCCGGCATGATCTTTCCCGACTTGGCGGACGCCCGCGGCCGCACCTTGGCGCGCCTCGACGAGACGGTCGCGCGACAGGAGGCGGAGCTCGGCCGGCTTCGCGGGCGTGCAGCGCAGGCCGAGCGCCAGCTCGCGATAGAGAACGCGGTCCACACCGATCTCGTCCGCCAGATCAAGGCGCTTACCGAGCAGAACGCCGCGCTCAAGGAGGACCTCGCCTTCTTTCAGACTTTGATCGCGGCCGCGAGCGGTACGCGCGACATCATCGTGGAGCGTTTCCGGCTGCAGCCGGCCACCGTGCCGGGCGAGTACCGCTATCGCCTGTTTCTCGTGAAGACGGGCCCGCGCGAAAAGGACTTCGAGGGCCGCCTGCAGCTCGTGGTGAATCTCGTGGAAGCCGGCCGGGCGCGCGTCCTCACGCTGCCGCCGGACGGCGAGCGCGAGGCGCGCGAGTACCAATTGAAGTTCAAGTTCTTTCAACGCATCGAGGGGAGTTTCCGCGTGACTCCCGGTGCATCGGTGAAGAGCATCCAGGTGCGGGTTTATCAGCCCGGTAGCAGGGCACCCAAACTCGCGCATACCGTCAACGCGTCGTAAGGGAGGGCACGGCCATGTTCGCCAGCAAGCGCAGCAAGCCACAAAGCCGCATCGACTGCCTGATCGGTGTCGGGACCGTGGTCGAGGGCAACATCCTCTTCACCGGAGGGCTACGCATCGACGGGAAGGTGAAGGGCAATGTCATGGCGGCGGGCGAGCAGCCCGGCACGCTGGTCTTGTCCGAGCAGGCCCGGGTGGACGGCGAAATACACGTATCGCACGCAGTCATCAATGGCGCCGTGGCGGGCCCGGTGCATGCCGCCGAGTATCTTGAACTGCAGCCCAAAGCCCATGTCACAGGGGATGTGCATTACAGCGCGCTCGAAGTGCATCTTGGCGCCGTCGTGGAAGGCCGACTCGTGCACGGATCGGCGGGAAAAGCCGAGAAAGTGGTGCAGCTCAAGCCCGCCAGCGCGGATTGACCGCGACTTTCGCACCCCGGATAATAGGTATGGGCATGGAGTAGGAGTCAGTAGAGATGAATGCGGTAACCGATAAACTTCCCGACCCGCTGGTGTTCACCGATAGCGCGGCCAGCAAGGTGAAGGAGCTGATCGACGAAGAAGGCAACCCGGAGCTGAAGCTCAGGGTATTCGTGACGGGCGGCGGCTGCTCGGGGTTTCAGTACGGCTTTACCTTCGAAGAGACGGCTAGCGAAGACGATACCGCGATGGAAAAGGGCGGGGTCACGCTCCTTATCGACCCCATGAGCCTTCAGTATCTTGCTGGGGCCGAGATCGACTACCAGGAGAGCATCGAAGGTGCGCAGTTCGTGATCAAGAATCCGAACGCGACCTCCACCTGCGGCTGCGGATCGTCTTTCTCCGCGTAACGGAATAGGTCGCAACAAAAAAAGGCGGCATATGCCGCCTTTTTTCATGGACGCGCGCCGGGGTCAGTCGAGCTGCGCGAGGCGCGTTCCGCGGAGAAACTCGAGCCGCAGGGTAAGCGGCTGAGCGGCGGACTCGAACTGCGCGCGCACGTCCGCCGTGATCGGCGGCGCGGAAGGCATCACCACGCGCAGCGGATTCTGGTGCACATCGTTGATGCGAAACTCGTAGTGCAGGTGAGGGCCGGTCGCCAGACCGGTTGCGCCGACGTAGCCGATCACATCGCCCTGCGACACACGGCTACCCTTGCGCACGCCTTCGGCGATGCGCGAGAGGTGGCCGTACCACGTGGTGTATTTGGACTGGTGGCGCAGCACCACGAGATTGCCGTATCCGCCCTGGTGACGTCCGGAAAACTCCACGTAACCGTCTGCGGTCGCCTTCACCCGCGTTCCGGTCGGCGCGGCATAATCGATGCCTTTATGGGCGCGCCACTGTTTGAGCACCGGGTGGAAGCGCGCTGTGCTGAAGCCGGATGAAATGCGCGAGAACTCGAGCGGCGAGCGCAGGAACGCCTTGCGGATGTTCTTTCCGTTCGCCGTGTAATAGCCGCCTTGGCCCTCGGCATTCTGGAAGTAGATCGCCTGATACGCCTTGCCGTCGTTCACGAATTCCGCCGCGAGCACCCGCCCCGTCCTCACGAGGTCGCCCTGGTGATAGAACGCTTCATAGACCACCGAAAAGCGGTCGCCCTTGCGCAGGTCGCGGTGAAAATCGATGTCGGTCGAGAAGATGTCGGCGATCTGGATCGCGATCGTGTCGGAGAGGTTTGCCGCGTCCGCAGCAGCGAACAGCGAGCTCGTTATTTCGCCGGCAGCCATCATCGCGCGCGTCTCGAGCTGCGCGGGATGGCGGCTCACTTTGAGCGCATCGCCTTCGCGTTCGACGGAATAGATGTCGCTGCCCGCGAGGTAACGAAGCGCGAGCAACCGACCGTCTGCGGTTACGTGCGTCCGGATACTCTTGCCCGGAACGAGTTGGTAGAGCGCGCGCGCCTCACGGTTGCCGCGCAGCGCCTGCAGCGCCTCGGGATCGTCTACGTTGAGCCGCGCGAGGACGCTCGCGATGGTGTCGCCGCGCTGGATCCGCCCCTCGTGCCAGTAGCCCTCCTCGGGCGTCGCGTGCAACTCGATTTGCGGCAGCGCGACATGCTCGATGACTTTTTCCACGACGATCGTTTCGGTGGTCGTGTGCGGAGCAACGCCGAACGCCGCGACGACGCCGACGAAGGGCAGTGTGGCCGCCAAAACCAGCCGGCGTAATTTCTTGTTCTGTGTCATGGACCCGCCGCAGCAAGTTTGCGCTAAAATGGCGCCCCAAGCTTGCTACCTGATTTCCCTGCTTTTTTGAAGCCGCAAGCTTAGCAGAAACTGCAAATCAGACAAGATGCCCGCCCGGGGGTTCCGCATCCCGGTTTTGTCAAGGACATATGCCCTCCATAGAAGCGCAACTCGACGTGATCCGCCGCGGCGCGGACGAGCTGCTTTTGGAGTCCGAGCTCAAGGATAAGCTGAGTGCGGGCGCGCCATTGCGCGTGAAGGCGGGCTTCGACCCCACTGCCCCCGATCTTCACCTCGGGCATACCGTGCTCCTCAACAAACTGAGGCAGTTCCAGGAGCTCGGCCATCATGTCCTCTTCCTGATCGGTGATTTCACCGGGATGATCGGCGATCCCTCGGGCAAGAACGCGACGCGGCCGCCGCTCACGCGCGAAGAAGTCACGCAGAATGCGCGGACATATACCGAACAGGTGTTCAAGATCCTCGAACGGGACCGCACCGAAGTCGTCTTCAATTCGACTTGGATGGACCGATTCTCCGCGGCCGACATGATTCGGCTTGCGGCAACGCACACGGTTGCGCGCATGCTCGAGCGCGACGATTTCAGCAAGCGCTATCGCGGCAATCAGCCGATCGCCATTCACGAGTTTTTGTACCCACTCGTGCAGGGCTATGACTCCGTAGCGCTGAAAGCGGATGTCGAGCTGGGCGGCACCGATCAGAAGTTCAACCTGCTGATGGGCCGCGAGCTGCAGAAGCACTACGGTCAGGCCCCGCAGGCGATCCTCACCCTGCCGCTGCTCGAGGGACTCGACGGCGTCAACAAGATGTCGAAATCGCTCGGGAATTACGTCGGCATCAACGAGTCGCCGCAGGAGATCTTCGGCAAGTTGATGTCCATTTCCGACGATCTCATGTGGCGCTATGTCGAGCTGCTGTCCTTCGAGTCGCTGGAGACGGTGCGCCGCTGGAAAGCGGAAGTCGCGAGCGGCCGGAATCCGCGCGACATCAAGGCCACGTTCGCCCAGGAAATCGTCGCGCGCTTTCACGGCAAGGCCGCTGCCGACGCGGCGCTCGCGGACTTCGAGGCGCGTTTCCGGCATGG
>CAMPGR010000075.1 GCA_946885605.1 uncultured Pseudomonadota bacterium | reverse complement strand
CGCTCGCGCACGCTCGAACCGGTATCGCTCCATTTCCGACCTGTCGTGCGCATCGTCGCCGACACGCGCTCTTTGGCGGCCGTGGCGGTCTCCGACATGCGGCTCAACGCTTCGCCCGCGCGTTCCTGGAGGCCGGGCGACTCCGACCCGGCTTCGTACCCGTACAGCTCCCTCTCGCTAGGCACCGGAGCCCGCCTGCCCGAAAGCATGAGCCACGCGAGCCCGATGCCAACAAGCGTCACGGACAGGGGGTTCTGCTTCACCGAGGTGCCGAGGTTCGATACGAACTCCCGGGCGCCGCTCTGCCGCACGTAGGCAAGCGCCTGCTCCATCAGGTGATCGGTGTTGAGCCGCTGTTCGATGGCGCTCAGCGTCTCTTCCATGTCACGGCGCACACGCATGATTTCGGCTTCGATGTCCGCAGCCTCTCGCGGTTGGCCGTATCTCATCTCAGATGCTCCCTCGTAAGTTGCGCGTCGCGGCGCAGCGAATGCAGCGTTCGCGTCGGGGTGAGACTCCTCGCTTCGAGGTCGCGGCGCCCCTTGGCGAGCAGGACGAAACCGATGACGCCGACCACTGCGCCCACGATCAGCGGCGAAAGCCACGGCGCCTGCTCGGGAGGAAGCACCTGCGCCAGCCCGTTCACTATCGCGTCGAGCAGGACCAGTATCGCGGCGAGCAGTATCGCACCGCCCACTGCAAGCGAGATGATCGCGGCCTGGATCTGCGAAACCTTCTCGGAGAGCTCCACCTTGGCGAGTTCCGCTTCGGCGCGGAAGAGCGCGGAGGTCTCGCGCCACAGGTCGGAGAAAAGCCCGATCAGCGACCGTCGCTCCGGCGCCTCGGTGCGTGAGGTCGTCTCCATCATGTTCTCCTTGGGTCATTGGGAAAAGGCGATTCCGTTTTTCCATGGGTGCCCGGTTCGGCACTGCTGCCTTGCGCGTAGGCGCTTGATGCATGCATGCCGCCCGCTTCGGTCGCCGTCCCGGCTTCGGAATGCGGCGGGCTGCTCTTCAGGAAGCGGGTCGCGAGAAAGCCGGCTGCGACCGCCATGCCGAGGAACAGCGCCGGCTGGCTGCGCGCGAACGCCTGGACGTCCTGCATGAGCGCATCGAAGTCCTTATTGCGCAGGGTGCCGGAGAACCGCTCGAGGCTGTCCGCAGTGTGAGAGGCGATACGCGCGACCGTGCTCTCCTGATTGATGCTGCGCGCGGCATTGCGCAGCGCCCCTGCAAATTCACCCAGCTCGGCAGCGGTGGAGGTCTGCTTCTCGTTGAGGACCGAGCGCACGCTCGCCTTGGTGTCGTCCCACATCGCTTTCGCTTCCGCCTTTCCGACATCGGCGAGGCGCTGGGATTCGCTGCTCGCGCCACGCGGCTGATGCTCGGTATCGCGCGCGTCGCGCTGGGCATCCGTTCCGATTTCCGTTGCCATGACGTGACTCCTTAGTTCAGAAGAGCACGTGTCGCTCGAACGCGTGCACGCGCCGCCGGCAGGCCTCACAAGGAAACACTACGACAACCCCGTACGTGAATTTATCCCGTCACACACGGCAAGTTCGTCGCAGTCCGTGCAACCGTCCGCGTGTCGCCGGCAAGCGACAGTTCGCGCGCCCTGATTCTGCTTTGCGGCGAGATGGGATACTATTGATGCGTAGGCAAAAACAAGAACAAACCGCTATCACGCCGCCGTGACAACGAGCACGGCGGTCTCGGTCAACAACTGGTACTGGGGATGGGAACAGGGATGCAAAAAGGGAGGGATGGGCAGCAAGTCAGTACATCAGGGATTCACATCGAGCGTAACGACCGCCACTGCGTCGTCTATCGCGGGACCCGCGCCGCGCTGGTTGCCGCGGGCCTTGCCGGCCCGGACCACTTTCCAGAAGGGCGACGGCGTTTCTCATGGCATTTTCCCAAGTCCGGCACCAACTGGGGCATCAGTCGCCGCAGCGGCGGTGTTTACTGCCTGACGAAGCTCAAAGACCGGGACGGTGCGGTCGATGCCGAGATCGCGGCGTTCTACCGGTCCGCGAGAAAGGAGGCGAGCCGCGACTCGAATTTCCAGCGGTTTCTCGCGCAGGTTCAGGGCGGCGCCCGGCGCCCCCTCGCCGGCACCGGCTCCCCGGCCGCTCTTCACTGCGGGGTCGCGGCTCCCAACGGGCATGCGGCGCGGGAACGGCCACCCAACCGCACCTCGGCGACGGGCAGTCTTGAGACCCTCGCGGTCGCGACACTGCTCTTCGGGCTTACGGTCTATCTCTGGAACCGTCAGGCATAGGTTCGCGCATGACGGCTGAGGAGTTGAGCGGGATCCTGGCGCGGCTGGGCGTGCCGGTGATGGGTCATCGCGAGGCCGACGATGATCTCGGCGGCCTCATTCGCGTCACCGACACCATCCATGTCGAACTGCCCGTCGAAGGCGGCGGTGCGCTGGTCGTGAAGGCGCTGAACGACGAGCAATTCGAGTTCTACGCGCGCCGCACGAAGGTAAAGGAAATCGTCTACGACCTCATCAAGGCAGGCGCGATCGTCCTGCATTGATTCGCGCTGCGCGTGCCCGCACCCCGGCGGCCCTCAAGCCTTTTTCTCGAAATCCGCGAGCAGCTGCAACAACTTCTCGGGATCCACCGGCTTTTTGAGCGTTACATCGGCGCCGATCTGCGTGGCGACCGAGAGGTAGTCGCCTCTCACTCTCTCTCCGCCACCCGAAATCGCGATGATGCGAACGTGAGGCCAGCGATTGCGGAACTCGTCGATCACTTCCATGCCGTCGACGTCGGGCATGAGGATGTCGGTGATCAGGACATCCGCCGGCGCCTTCCCCTGCAAGGCGAGAGCATCCCTGCCGCTCAACGCCGTTGCGGTCTCAAAGCCCTCGTGCCGGAGGATAAGCTCTAGGGACTGCAGCATGTCCGGATTGTCGTCGAGGATGAGAATTTTCATGTGGCGGACCTTCCCGGATCCGGAATCGGCGGTAAAGTTTACAGGCTTGTTGTTGGAACTCGGGAAGGGGCAGCGACCTGGCAGCCGCCGCCCCCGGCCGTCGCATTGCACTCTTGAACCACCACCGTGCGGCGACAGTCAACCTATGCGACCATCTCGCCTCGATTCAAGTTCGGCAAAAAAAATTCACATGGCACCCCGCCGGCCTAATGTTGTCGGCGCGGCTGCATTCTAGCACCACCCGGCTTGGGAAAGGCGGTCGCCGCGATCAGGCGATGCGGCCTGCTTCGTCGCTAACGTTAAGCCATTGGAGCGCTGAGTGTCGATCGAGGAAGAACCGGAAATGGATGCCGCGCGCCCGAGCGATGCTCTCGACGACTGTTGCCGCGGGCGTCCACTTGCGGCCGCTGATCAAATAGGCCACCTGACTTCCACGCAGGCCCAATTCCACCGCCCGCTTGAACACCTGGAGGGCCTGCATTGGGCTTATATCGATCCTCGGCGCGATCACTTCGAGGAGCAGTTTCAGGTATACGCCGGGCAGACGTATGCCGGCTTCCGCCATATCATCCAGGATGAAGTGCAGGAAAGCGCTGTTGACGATGTCGGCCTCCGCGACGATCTCGATATATCCGTTCCTGCGCTCGGTTCGGATCGTGACCTGCCGGATCGTGGTGTAGTGGCCGCACGCGTAACAAAGGAGACAGCGCTCGTAGTCATGTCGGCACAGCACCTCGTGCACGCGTTCTCCGGGCGTATCTTTCTTGGGACATACCGGCGCCGCCCAGTCGAGCGGTCTGCCGCAGGCGGGATTGGCACAGTAGAGTCTGCGCATTCTGCTGCCCGGATTGCTCATCGTCCTCCTCGAGAATCCCGGTCAAGTTCATTTTGATAAGGATTTATGACATTTGGTGGCGCACAAGATTCCCGTAGAGCTCTTTTGCTGCTCGCGGTCCGGCACCGAGGGGGGGAACCTCGTTGATCTGGATCAAGGTCATCGCGTGCGACTGCTTTAACGTAACGGCATGAACGACCAGCTCTATACTAAGCTTAGCAAGCTCAGGGCCTGCCAGAAGGAGTCACTGCCGTTTCTCGTGAGCACGGTGGACTTCGATATCCTGCTCGCGATCGGGCGTGCTCAGGAGTCAGGCCGATCACTGGGCACAACCGATCTTTTCGCCGCGGGGTTCGCCCCTACCGCGACCATCAGCCGCCGGCTGCGGCGGCTCAAAGACGCGGGAGCGGTCACCGAGCGCCCGTCATCCATGGACAGGCGCCGGATCGAGTGGCAGGTGAGCCCCGGTGTATCGAGGCGCTTGCGCAGGCTCGCTCGCCTGCGCGTTTAGACAGGAATTCGGCAGGCGCGCCGCGCTAGGTGTGTGGAATAGGCCGGGAAGACTTGCCCGACGCCTGCACCATCAAACGCCTGAAGGCCTGCTCAATGTCGGTTTCCGCAAGCGTTCCGTCGAGCTGCTCGAGGCTTGCGAGCAGCTCGGGAAGCTTCGGGTGGTTACGCAGACGCTGCAGGTACGTCCACGCCCCGTAGCTCGCCCTGGCGCTCAGCGTCGCGATGCGTTCGTCCAGACTCATTACTGAATTCTCCGGGACGGATATGGGATTGAAATATGATGATCGATTATCGCGTCCATTTAAAGTCGCGGGATCGCTACAAAAGGACCAGCCGCGTGCTATTCGGAACCCAGCGTTTCGACTACCCTATACGTTAAGCATCCTCTTCGCCAAACTCGGCGGCGTTATCGAGGGTCCTACTTGGTACTGCGCCCGGCTGTTATAGCCATGCGCGACGATCGAGACGAGCAAGCTGAAAGAGATCAGGGTCGCTTGGCGCGCCGCAGTACTGGTTGTCGCTGCAACGCTAGTTCCCGCGCGTGCACGCGATCACCTTAAGTCCCAGCTTGTTCCGTTCGCATTCGCGGTCGCGCTCGCTCAAATCAGCGCTTCCGTGACTACATTTTGCGTAGTAGCCGTCGCGCCTGGCCTCGTCACGCAAAGTAGTAGTAATCGAGAAACTCCATCGGGTCGCGCGCCAGCAGCACGTAAGCCGTGAGCGCTTGCTGCTCGGCACGCCTCATCGGCAGTGATGTGACACTCACGCTTCTTTGCCCGATTATTGGCGCTTGCCCCGATTCCGCAGCACCGAATCGACAATAGCAGTTAGCACAACAGCGCGCGTAAGCGGTTTGGAGGCGGCTTCAAGCTTGCCCAAGAGCTCTGGATCGGTCAGCGTATCGGCGTTCTTTTGCATGGTCTCCAGCGCTTCTGGTGTGATTTGTTCGTAGAGCGCAGCAAGACGCTCTGAAATTGTCGGCACAACTGCCCTCCCAGTGGTTTTGACAAGCAACGTGTCAATGTAGCCGGGGCTATTGCCGCCCGTCATGTCGTTAATTCTCGAATTAGCTGTAGCGGATCAGCTACGCTTCCATACCTTTCTCGCAGTGACTACGGGGGAAAGACGAAAACTGCAATCAAGATAAAGCAATGATGGCGACTTCAGTTTGGGGAAAAGCCCAGCGTGGGGACCGGCAAGAAAAAGGACCGCCAGTCGCGCGACTGCGCCATCACTACGAAACCTCAGGATGCTGGACGAGGATCTGGCGGCGCACCCGAATCGCATTTCGTGCAGATAAGGCGCCGGCCTAAAGCTTCGGCTCGGCCCTCAGGGGTCACGACCCAAGGTCGATTTATCCACGGAGGATTATGCCGCGCGTGCTGACTATGTCCGCACTCAAGCTGCGCGACCCAATGGTTTTCGCCGTCCAGATGAAAACCTACGATACGCCGCTCAGCCATAGGTTAATGTCAGAACATGTCATTCAATGCTGTTTCGATCCCTGTATTTCATAATTAGCTTGAACGTGGATCACCGTTCAACTAATCAACTGTCCCGAGCCGTTTCTCAGTTTGACCGCTTGCCACCAAAAAGCGGCGCCGCATCGAGCGCGATAAGGTGTGGAGCTAGGGCCGTTTCATGCACTCGCCCTCGGATCAGAATTCGCCCGGCGCGCATTGCAGGCAGACGAGCCCTTCGGAGCGCCACATCTCGACTACCCGGCTTCTGTCTTCGACAACGAAAAGAATGCTGGCCTTGTCGACGTTCGCCAACATCTCGCGCTTGACCACCACATCGCTTCGCCTGTCTCCGCCTCTTCGCAGGAGGAGTTCGTGATACTTAACCCCGCGCCGGGCGAGCCATGCGACCGTTTCTCCGCGGTGCTCCTCGCTTCTACCGGAGCAAAGCACCATACGCAAACCTGAGGCGTAGAGGATGTTGCAAAGCCTCACCATGGAGTGGATTGCCTCATCCTGTGCCATGCCGGCGAAGAACGCCTGCCAGTTCTTCGGCTTTTTCATAACGTGGTGAATCCGCTCGGACACATCTGCGAGCGTGCCATCGATGTCGAAGATGACGATTTCTTGAAACATTTTCGAGCAGAACGTCGTTCAATTTTCCAATGCGGTCAATAACGATGTGCTGCAAGATCACGCCAATTACCGGGCGTCCAAGCAATCGTCCACGGGCCGCCGGAGGCCGAAGTTCGCCGCCCCGGCCAGGTGCCACAAGCTGGAGCATTGAGCTCGCGCACCATGTTGCGCTGCTGATCGAATCTCACTTCGCGAGACTCACGAGCTCGGTACCGCGGTCTATGTATGCAGTGCCCACGCCTGCTTTGCTTCCCATCACAGTAAGACGTAAATCGTAGCCCCGATCGTAATGGCCGTAAAAGCAAATGCGACGATTGCGAGAAGGCCGTCATGCGCAATCAAAGACAAACCAAAAGCGGTCAGGGCGGCGCCAGCGCCGTTCGCCGTAAGCGGAACCACCTCCATTGCTGGCATAGCAGCCGCAATCAACACGCACACAGTCGCTATCACAGAGCTCCCCGCTCGGTAAGTAAAAGCCGTGAGGCGCGGTCGCAGGAAGCGGTCGATGACTCGCGCTGGGCGTTTCAACCATTGGAGCGCCTTGCACAGCGTGGATCGTGACACCGATCGCTCGAGTATCCACCGTGGCAGCCAGAAATACTCGCGCTGCAGCAGCATTTGACCTGCAGTCAACAGCACAAGAATTCCGACGGTAGACGGAACGCCGGGAATGTCTCCTATCACCGGAGAAACCGCGATGACACCTGCGAGAAGCAACAAGGGGCCGAACGAACGGCGCCCGATCACACGCACGATCGCGCCTAACCGCACTCGTTCCTCACTGCCAACGGCGTCATCGATCCGATCGAGAAGCTGGTGCAGATTAGTGATTTGAGTCATGGTTGCGACGCAACAACGCTTTTGTCATATCGACTTCCGACACAGCCGCCTGATAGCAATACGACAATGTCGTGCAAGAGAAGTGCGATATAAAAAAATTCACGAGCGGAGGCAGCTCATGAATTGCGCGTGCTGCGTGTAGTACATCGTGCCCGAGAAGTCATGGGAACTGAACCGCTCACACCATATGTGAGTTGGATAGTGAGCACACGGCCCGTGTGGCGGGTAGAAGCAATACGATAAGGCAGGCGATCACCAAAATGAGCCCGACGACGTTTACCACCGCTCCACCCGGCCAGCATCGAACACCATACCGGAGTGGCGTGGCGATGGTTGATGAAGATGTTTGTTCGATCCACCTTGACCCGTTGAGCGATGCTCGTCGCGACGCATTCCAGGGCTACGGCGTCAGCGTCGTTGAAATCCGGACTCAACACGTCCACCAGCATGGATGAGAAGCTCGTTGCTGTTGATCCCGCGTCTCTCCAGCGACGGCATAGTGACCAGGCTTGAAAAACTCCCAGGTGGCGTGAATATGCTTGCGGCACGGCCTTCGAGGACTGCCGGAACGTCCAAGTTTTTCGAGAATGGGAGCTGACCTGATGTGGATGAATGGCATGATCAAGCGCTAGACCGTATCGCGCTCATGGGCTCGAGCATCAACCTCGAGAGGGGCATTGGCATAGCCGAATTGCAGTATTTCGCGAAGATAAGTCAAAAGAAAAGCGGCGATCGAACCGGCCTGCTCATATTGGTGAACGTGGCGGAACTCGTGCGACAGGAGACGCATGGTGTGGTAGCCGCGACGGGCAAACACAGCATACCCGAGTGCGAGACCGGTCATGTTGGGACCAAGCAATCCGGTCTGCACGGCAGCATCCTGGAGTATTGGATCGACCGGCATGGACAATGTTTCTGCCAGTGAGATACGGATGAGTTGAGGCCGCGCCACGCCGACGCTTCGCGCGAGGTCCTCCTCCGCGGCTGAAAGTGCTCGCCCCGTTGCTATGGCAGCCTTTGCTTCGTCCTCCGCCCAGGTAATCGCCTTTGGCAAAAGCACGCTGAAAGCGGCTTGCATGTCTATTGTCATGGATTTGGCCTTACCGAGACCCATTACAAGGCTACCACTTGATGAGTCCCGGGCCGGAGAAAGACCATCTGGTCGAAACTTTACCGCCGTCACCGTCAAACGGTTCGACCAAAATTAGGTTCCGTATTCCTAACGAAGCGTCGATCAAGGCTCGTGACGACCGCGGGACGGTCGTATTACCACATGTCTCCTTTCCCATTCGCGTATCTACGATTACACATACGCCCGGAACGGTAAGTCCGTTGCTAGAGCCTGACCAGGGCTCGCTAACCACTTGTATATCTGCTCCTGCGTAAGCACGCCTTCGTAGAGCCGTAGCAGGGCCTCACCAAGATCGCTGGTTTCTACGACGCTCAGTCTCCCGCACTCCGTAATGACGATCGGCACGCTCGGATCTACACCGGGATTGCATAACGTCACACAAAGAGTTCGTCTTGATCCATGTATTTCTGATGCGGCCAAGACGTCCAACGCCCGGTTGTAATCGACCAAGTTGTCGCCTCAGTTCCAAGGCTACGGGGGCAATTATTCAGCATCAAGAGATAATCTGGGCTACCGTCTTTGATCTGTTATCTAGTCGTTCGAATCGCACGCCTATCGGTGCCCTTTTTTCTCATCGCTTTCAGTCGTTCAAATAGCAGGTCCGCCTTAACGGCCAATACTCGAGCGCGTCCAATAGCGTCCGCTCGATCGCTTGTGCGCAGGCTACGGCGAAGCTCGGTGCCCTTTATCAGTGGCACCAAGGCCAATGGAACCCGGATTCGGAAGTAGTAAATCCGATCTTGAGAAATGCAGGTATGCTGGCAATTTCCCAAAAACTCCGCCGTGTGTGACACCGTTGTGTGCCACCACGACCGAGCTCGGCATTTGTGACAGAATTATTGCTGCTCGATCAAGCCACTATAGCCACAATTGGAGCGGGTGATGGGAATCGAACCCACGTTCTTAGCTTGGGAAGCTAATGTTCTACCATTGAACTACACCCGCCCGAGGAGCGAATTCTAGTGGCAAATCCGCGCGTGCCGCAAACAAAGTCCGCTCTTCGCTCACGATGCTGACACGCCTGCGACCCGCTGCCGCGATCCCGCTCTGTGCCGCCACGCTCGCCCCCGCTCAGGATACGCCCCCTGCTCTGCTGCCGGAAGTGACGGTGAGCGCGACGCGGGTCGAGCACGGGAGTTTCGACCTGCCGGTGTCGATCGACGTCGTGAGCGGGCACGTCATCCGCGAGGACAACCCGCAAGTGAACCTCTCCGAGACGCTCAATCGCGTGCCGGGCGTCGTCGTGCAGAATCGCCAGAACTATGCGCAGGACCTGCAGATTTCCTCGCGGGGCTTCGGCGCGCGTTCGACCTTCGGCGTACGCGGACTGCGTCTCATCGCCGACGGCATTCCCGCCACCATGCCCGACGGCCAGGGTCAGGCCGCCTCGTTCAACCTCTCCTCCGCCGAGCGCATCGAGGTCATGCGCGGCCCCTTTTCGAGCCTGTACGGCAACGCATCCGGTGGGGTCATCCAGATCTTCACCGCCGATGGCCCGCCCGAGCCGACACTCTCGGGCGATCTGTTTGCGGGAAGCTACGGCACGCGCAAGCTCGGTCTCCAGTACGGCGGCACGCGCGGCGCTTTCAACTACCTCGCCGATGCCTCGCGTTTCGATACCGACGGCTACCGCGAGCACAGCGCCGCGCGGCGCGATCACTTGAATGCGAAGTTCAAGCTCGACGCTGGCGCACGCGGTCGCTTCACCTTCGTCGTGAACGCTCTTGACCAGCCGGAAACCCAGGATCCGCTGGGGCTCACCGCGCAGCAGGTTGCGCAGGATCGCCGGCAGGCGGGAACCAACGCGCTCGCCTTCAATACGCGCAAGAGCGTCGCGCAGAACCAGACCGGAGTGGTGTACGACCTCCCGCTTTCAGCGCACGACACGCTGCAGGCGCGCATCTATGGCGGCGATCGGCAGGTGACGCAGTATCTCGCCATACCGCTCGTCTTCCAGAGCGCGCCGACGCATTCCGGCGGGGTCGTGGATCTCGATCGCGGCTACGGGGGCGCGGGATTGCGCCTCACTCGCGAGACGACGCTCGCGAATGCGCCGCTGCTCATGAGCGTCGGGGCGGATTATGACCGCATGGCGGAGCGCCGCAAGGGATTCATCAACAATTTAGGCGTAGCAGGCGAGCTCAAGCGCGACGAGGACGACACCGTGAGCAATACGGACTTCTACGCGCAGGCCGAGTGGGCCATGGCCGCGCGCTGGAACGTCCTGGCTGGCGTGCGCCACAGCCGCGTCCGGTTCGAGTCCGAGGATCATTTCGTCACTGCAGGCAACCCGGATGACAGCGGCACGGTAGATTTCGTTCGGACCACGCCGGTTGCCGGCGTCACTTTTCGCCTGACGCCGAGCGTGAATCTCTACGCCAACGCCGGCAGGGGCTTTGAGACGCCCACCTTCGCGGAGCTCGCCTACCGGCCGGGCGGGGCGACGGGGCTCAATTTCGCGCTCAAGCCGGCGCGCAGCACCCACTACGAAGCGGGCGTGAAAGCGCTTGTCGGAACGGCGAGCCGGGTCAACGTCGCGCTCTTTCACATCGACGTCAAAGACGAGATCGTGGTGAACAGCTCAAGCGGCGGGCGCACCGACTTCAGGAACGCTGCGCGGACGCGGCGCGAGGGCCTCGAGCTGCTGTGGGAAAGCCGCTTCGCGCGCTCCATCCAGGCGACGGTCGCTTACACCTTGCTCGACGCTAAGTTCACCGAGCCCTTCACGAGCGGCGGCACGGAGCTCGTCCCAGCAAGCAACCGCCTGCCCGGCGTGCCGCCCTACACGCTTTTTGGCGAACTGCTCTGGCGCCACGCGCCGAGCGGCTTTCACGCCGCGATCGAAGGCCGGCGCAACGGGAAGGTGTACGTGAACGATGCCAACAGCGAGTTCGCGCCCGCCTACACGGTATGGAACGTTCGCGCAGGCTTCGAGCAGCGCGGGAAAAACTGGCGGCTTTCCGAGTTCGTACGCGTCGATAACGTCACCGACCGCCAGTACATCGGCTCGGTCATCGTTTCGGAAGCGAACGGCCGCTTCTACGAGCCCGCGCCCGAGCGCAATTTCCTCGTGGGGATCAGTGCCGAGCTCAGGTTCTGATGCGCCGGGCATGGTCGTTGAGCCGCGATCCGGTCGCGCTGTAAAATCCGCTTACCTGCCGGAAGCTTTCAGCATGATCTCGATTACCGTCAACGGCGAACGCCGGGCATTCAATGGGCCGCTCAACTGCGCCGAGCTGCTCGCGCGTCTGGAGCTTGCAGGCAAGCGCGTGGCACTGGAGCGCAACGGCGAAATTGTGCCGCGCAGCCGTTATTCCGAAGAGACGCTAGCCGACGGCGATATGCTGGAGATCGTCGTCGCGGTGGGCGGCGGATAACCCACACAGCGCGTCGCACCGACTGCCTCAACCTCAATCCACAATCCCCGGTCCCTTCCTATGAAACCACACGAAAATCTCGATCCGCTGATGATCGCGGGCAAGTCCTACTCGTCGCGGCTCCTGGTGGGAACCGGCAAGTACAAGGATTTCGCGGAAACCAGGGCCGCGGTGGAAGCAAGCGGCGCGCAGATCGTCACCATCGCGATCCGGCGCACCAACATCGGCCAGAATCCGAACGAGCCGAGCCTCCTCGACGCGATACCGCTTTCGAAGTTCACGATCCTGCCCAACACGGCGGGCTGCTATACGGCGGACGAAGCCGTGCGCACGCTGCGGCTCGCGCGGGAACTCCTCGACGGACACGATCTCGTGAAGCTCGAAGTGCTGGGCGATCCGAAAACACTCTATCCCAACGTGGTGGAAACCCTCGCCGCTGCGAAAACGCTGGTGAAGGAAGGATTCAGGGTGATGGTCTACACCTCGGACGATCCGATCATCGCGAAGCAACTCGAGGAGATCGGGTGCGTCGCCGTGATGCCGCTCGCTTCGCTCATCGGTTCTGGCATGGGGATACTCAATCCCTGGAACCTGCAGATCATCATCGACAACGCCAAGGTCCCGGTCCTGGTGGATGCAGGTGTAGGCACCGCTTCCGACGCGGCGATCGCAATGGAGCTGGGGTGTGACGGCGTGCTCATGAATACGGCGATCGCAGCGGCGCGGGATCCGGTGTTGATGGCCTCCGCAATGAAGAAAGCAATCGAAGCGGGCCGTGAAGCATTCCTCGCCGGCCGCATGCCGAAGAAGCTTTATTCCGCCGCGCCCAGCTCGCCGACCAGCGGCTTGATCACGCCCGCCAAGCCGGCTTGAGCCGGATCCCGCCGGAGCGCATGCACGCTCCCCGCCATCGTCCTGTTCGCAGCTACGTGTTGCGCCAGGGGCGGGTGTCCAAGGCACAGCAGCGCGCGCACGAAACGCTGCTGCCCGCGTTCGGAATTCCATTCGAGCGCAAGCCGCTCAATCTCGACCTTGCGTTCGGCCGCTTCGCGCCCCGCTTCCTCGAAATCGGCTTCGGCATGGGAGAAACCACGGCTGAGATCGCGGCACGGCACCCCGAAAACGATTATCTCGGTGTCGAAGTGCACACACCCGGTGTCGGGAGCCTGCTCAAGCGTATCGAGGCGCTGCGGCTCACCAATGTGCGCATCATCCAGCACGATGCCGTGGAAGTCGTGAGCTCGATGATTCCGCCGGAGAGCCTCGATGGGGTGCACATTTTCTTTCCCGACCCTTGGCCGAAGAAGCGCCACCACAAGCGCCGTCTCATCCAGCCGCCGTTCGCCGTGCTCCTTGCGCAACGCATGAAGCCGGGCGCCTACCTCCATGTGGCGACCGACTGGGAAGACTATGCCGCGCACATCCTTGCCGTGCTGTGCGCTGAGCCGGCGCTCGTCAATACCGCAAACGGCTACGCGGAGCGACCCCTTGAGCGGCCGCAGACCAAGTTCGAAACGCGGGGCGTGAGCCTGGGCCACCGCGTGTGGGATCTCGTGTTTCGTCGCGTCGCGTGAACGCAAACAGCGGCACGCGCCGATATAGAATGGCTTCACGCAAATTCCCGGGCGCGAAGCGGAGGCCGCAATGAACGTGTGTGCGAATTCGATTGAGGCGATTGGACGCACGCCGCTTATCAGGCTGCGGCGCGCCTCGGAGCTCACCGGCTGCGAAATCTACGGTAAGGCGGAATTCCTCAATCCCGGCGGCTCCGTGAAGGATCGCGCCGCGCTCTACATCGTCAAAGATGCGGAGGAACGCGGCTTGCTTCATCCGGGCGGCGTCATCGTCGAGGGAACGGCGGGCAACACCGGCATCGGGCTTGCGCTCGTCGCCAATGCACGCGGCTATCGCACCGTCATCGTCATCCCCGAGACGCAGAGCCCCGAGAAAAAGGATGCGCTGCGCCAGTACGGCGTTGACCTGCGTGAAGTGCCAGCGGTGCCGTATGCGAATCCGAACAACTACGTGAAAGTCTCGGGCCGGCTTGCCGAGGCGATCGCGCGCACCGAAAGTGCCGGGGCGATCTGGGCGAATCAGTTCGACAACGTCGCGAACCGGCGGGCGCACTTCGAATCGACCGGGCCCGAGATCTGGGAGCAGACCGGCGGCAGAGTGGATGCGTTCATCTGCGCAGTCGGCACCGGCGGCACGCTCGCCGGCGTCGGCATGTATCTCAAGTCGCGTAACGCCGGCATCGTCATTGGACTCGCCGATCCGATGGGCGCCGCGCTCTACAGCTGGTACACGCGCGGGGAACTGAAGGCGGAAGGCGGCTCCATCACCGAAGGCATCGGGCAGAGCCGCATCACGAAGAATCTCGAAGGCGCGCCGGTAGACGAGGCGTTCCAGATCCCGGACGAAGAAGCCATTCCCGTAGTATTCGACCTGCTGCAGCACGAGGGACTGCTCCTCGGCACCTCGACAGGAATCAACGTAGCGGGTGCGATGCGTCTCGCGCACAAGATGGGCCCGGGGCATACGATCGTCACCATACTCGCCGACGGCGGGCAGCGCTACGCGAGCCGGCTGTTCAATCCGGAATTCCTGCGCTCAAAGAACCTGCCCGTAGCGCCATGGCTCGAAGGCCGCGGCGCGGTGCCCGTCGCAACTCCCCTTCAGTAAGAAAGGCGGAATGCCGGTGCGATGCGCGCGACGCCTGTCGCGCGACACCGCTCCGCCTCAGAACGTCCTACAGAGAATGACGCAGATGGACTACGCCGTGTCGCGCGACAACGACAAGACGATTGCGAGGCGGATCGCTACACTGCATTGCTTTGTCCTCGTGACGACGAACGAATGAGTGCTACATCGCGCGCAACCACCGGCATCGACGGATTGGACGACATCCTGCACGGGGGATTCATGCCGCGCCGGCTCTATCTCGTGGAAGGCATGCCGGGCTCCGGCAAGACCACCCTTGCGTTTCAGTTTCTCCTGGAAGGCGTGCGCCGCGGAGAGCCCGTGCTGTACGTGACCCTCTCCGAGACCAAGGAGGAGATCCGCGGCGTTGCCGCGTCGCACGGCTGGTCGCTCGACGGTATTGCGATCCGGGAGTTGATGGGGGCGCAAGAAAGGTTCCAGCCCGGAGAAGACTACACCGTCTTTCACCCGTCCGAGGTGGAGCTCTCCGAGACCACGAAGAAAATCGTGGCGCACGTCGACGAGACGCGGCCGACGCGCGTAGTATTCGACTCGCTCTCGGAACTTCGCCTGCTCGCGGGCGGCCCCTTGCACTACCGGCGGCAGATCCTCGCGCTCAAGCAGTACTTCGCCGGTCAGCATTGCACCACGCTGCTCCTCGACGACATCAGCCCGACCCAGCACGATCTGCAGGTGCAGAGCATCGCCCACGGCGCGCTGCTGCTCGAACATACACTTCCCGGTTTCGGCATGCCGCGGCGGCGGTTGAGCGTCATCAAATATCGCGGCAGCGACTTTCGCGGAGGCTATCACGACTACGTGATCCGCCGCGGCGGCATCACGGTGTTCCCGCGTCTCGTCGCGGCGGAGCACCGGCGCGAATCCAGCCGCACGCGCATGCGCAGCGGACTCGAAAGCCTGGATGCGCTGCTGGGCGGCGGGCTCGAGCAGGGCACGAGCACGCTCATCCAGGGCGCCGCCGGGACGGGAAAATCGACGATCTCGGCGTTCTTCGCCGCGCGGGCCGCCGAGCGCGGCGAGCATGCGACGCTCTTCGTCTTCGACGAAAGCCTCAACACGCTCTTCAGACGGATGTCGGGCGTCAACGTGGACCTGAGGGAACACGTGCGCGCCGGGCGCATGCGCGTGAACCAGGTCGATCCCGCGGAGCTCTCGCCCGGCGAGTTCGCCCACGACGTGCGCCGCGCAGTCGAGCAGGACGGATCGCGCATTGTCGTGATCGACAGCCTGAACGGCTATCTCAATTCGATGCCGGACGAACGCTTTCTCATTCTGCATCTACACGAGCTGCTGACCTATCTCGGGCAGCACGGTGTAGCGACCGTGATGGTCGCCGCGCACCAGGGAATGCTCAACCGCGACATGAGCGGACCGTTCGATGCGAGCTACCTCGCCGATGCGGTGGTTCTGCTGCGCTATTTCGAGGCCGAAGGCGAAGTGCGGCAGGCCCTATCCGTCGTCAAGATGCGCGGCGGCGAGCACGAAAGAAGCCTGCGCGAGTTCAGCATGAAAGGCGGACGCATCAGCGTCGGCGAACCCTTGCGCGATTACCGTGGCGTGCTGACCGGCGTCCCGGAAAAGCAGCTCAGGACGTGATCGATACTCCGGGCCTTCAATTCGAGCGCCGGCTGCTCATCGTCGCCCCCGTCGGCAAGGACGCCGCGCTCGTGGCATCGATGCTGCGCCGGTATGGCATCGACTGCGTCACCTGCGCCGGGCTCGAACCGATGCTGGCGGAGATGGAACGCGGCGCGGCTGCGATCCTCATCGCCGAAGAGGCATTGCGCGCAGGAGACGACCGGCTGGCAAAATCGATCGCGCGCCAGCCGCCGTGGTCGGATCTGCCGGTCCTGCTCCTCACGCACCGCGGCGCCGATTCGAGCGCTGTCGCGCGCGCGCTCGAGACTCTGGGAAATGTCACCCTCATCGAACGTCCGGCCCGCGTCGGCGCGCTGGTGAGCGCCGTGCGCAGCGCCATGCGCGCGCGCGAGCGCCAGTACCAGGCGCGCGCGCACCTCGATGAGCGCGAGCAGGCCGACCGGCGCAAGGACCAGTTCCTGGCAACGCTGGCGCATGAGCTGCGCAATCCACTCGCACCGATACGCAACGCCCTCTATCTGCTGCGGCTCTCGCACGACGGGTGCCGTGCGCCCGCCGCAAACGTGACCGAAATGATCGAACGCCAGTGCGACCACCTCGTGCGCCTGGTTGACGATCTCATGGAAGTCTCGCGTATCACGCGAGGCAAAGTGGAACTGCGCACGGAGCCGACCGACCTCGCCACGGTGATCGAGAGCGCCGTGGAAACGAGCCGTCCTGCAATCGACGGCGCACGACACGAACTGACGATCGCGCTGCCGCCGGAGCCGCTGGTTCTCCATGCGGACCGGATGCGCCTTGCACAGGTCTTCTCGAACCTCCTCCACAATGCGGCGAAATACAGCGATCCCGGCGCGCACATCGATGTCATTGCCCGCCGGGAGGGACAAAGCGCCGTCGTGACGGTGCGCGATACCGGAATCGGGATCAATGACGAGGTGCTGCCCCGCATCTTCGAGATGTTCGTGCAGGCCGATTCACGCTGCAGCCGCGCGCAGGGCGGGCTCGGCATAGGACTGACTCTCGCGCGCAGTCTCGTGGAGCTGCATGGCGGTTCGATCTGCGCCAGCAGCGAGGGCGCCGGACGCGGGAGCGCATTCACAGTGCGGCTGCCGCTCGCCAACGGCAAGGAGACGGGCGTCACTGCGTGCTTGAGCGCGGTTCGCAGCCTCCACGGTGCCCCGCGCATCCTGGTCGTGGACGACAACCGCGATGCCGCCGACAGCCTCGGTGCACTGCTCACGATGCTCGGCGCCGAGGTGCGGATCGCGCATGACGGGCGCGGGGCGCTCGATCTTTATGCCACCTTCCGGCCGGTGGTGACATTTCTCGATCTCAGCATGCCGGGCATGGACGGTTACGAGGTCGCACAGCGCATTCGCGAGCGCTGCGATCCGAACAAAACACTGCTCGTCGCCCTGACCGGCCGCGGCCACGAACGGGAACGCAGCCGCACGGCGGCCGCCGGTTTCGACCACCACCTCGTCAAGCCTGCCGATATCGGCGCTTTACACGCCGTGCTCGCCGCGGCGCTGCATTAGCTCGGGGAGCACATGGTGCATCGAGCTACAAGCCTACGAGCTTCGGGGAGGGCTCGTCACCGAGGGTCCGCTGGCCGCTTCAGCGGGAAGAAAGACCTGGAGCAGATCGTTCAGGAAGCGGCGCCCGAGCGCCGTGGGCGCGACGCGCCTGTGATCGCGCACGACGAGGCCGCGGCGTTCGGTTTCCTCGAGCTCGGGCAGGACGACGTTGAACGGCACGCCGGTGCGCTCGGCGAAAAGGCGGACTTCGAATCCTTCGGTGAGGCGGAGCGCGTTCATCATGAACTCGAAGCTGACCTCGCGCGCGCTCACCTCGTGTGCGGACTGCACGGCGTTGCCTCGCAGCGCTTCTTCCATGTATCGCCTGGGCTGCTTGTGGCGCATCTCGCGCATGATGCGTTCCGCGAACGAGAGCTTGCTGTGCGCGCCGGCGCCGATGCCGAGATAGTCGCCGAAGGTCCAGTAATTGAGATTGTGCCGCGAACGGGGCGGCGAGCTTCGCGCCGGCGTTGCCCGCGCGAACGCGGACGTCTCGTAATGGATGTAGCCGCGCAAGGCGAGCAGCGCTTCGATCTCCTCCTGCATGGCCGCGCTCAACTCGTCATCGGGCAGCCGCGGCGGGAAACGGTGAAAGTACGTGTTGGGTTCGATCGTCAGGTGATAGGCTGAAAGGTGCGGCGGCGCGTACTCGAGCGCGCTCTCGATGTCGGCCCGCGCTTCGCTCAGGCTCTGGCCCGGCAAGGCATACATCAAATCCACGTTGAAGTTCTCGAAATGCGCGCGTGCGATGTCGATTGCGCCACGCGCTTCGCGCTCGTCGTGGATACGCCCGAGCGCCTCGAGATGCCGC
>CAMPGR010000074.1 GCA_946885605.1 uncultured Pseudomonadota bacterium | reverse complement strand
GGCGTCCTTGATGACGCGCGCCCACTTGTCCGATTCCTCGCGCACGAACTTCGCGAATTCCGCCGGCGTCGTCGTCGCCGGCTCGAGCTCCACCTTGGCGAGCCGCGCGCGCGTATCGGGCTTGTTGAAGAGCTTGACCATCTCCGCATTCAGGCGCTCGACGATGTCGGCCTTCACGCCCGCCGGCGCGAAGAGTCCGTACCACGTGATGACGACGAGCTCCGGCATGCCGCCTTCCGCGGTGGTCGGCACTTTGGGCAGCGCAGCCACGCGATTCGGCGCCATCACGGCGAGCGCGCGGATCTTTCCTGCATTTACGAGCGGAATCGTCGCAGGAACTGTCGATGTGACCATATCGACCTCGCCGCTCAACATCGCCTGCAGCGCGAGCGACGCCCCCTTGTACGGCACGTGCACGAGCTCGATCTTGCTCAGCGTCTTGAAGAGCTCGCTGCCGAGCTGGCTCCCCGACCCGACCCCACCCGAGCCGTAATTGAGTTTTCCAGGATGGCTCTTCGCCAGTTTGACGAGCTCGCGAAGACTTTTCGCTGGCACGGACGGATGGACGATGAGCACATTCGGCACCGTCGCAACGCGCGTGATCGGCACAAAATCGCGGAACGGATCGTAGGCAAGCTTCGGGTATAGGCTCGGGCTGATGACGATGGTCGCGCTCGTCAAGAGCAACGTGTAGCCGTCGTTCGGCGCCTTCGCCACGAGCTCCGAGGCGATGCTGCCGCCCGCGCCGCCGCGGAAATCGGGCACGACCGACTGGCCCAGCGTCTCGCGCAGCTTCTCCGACATGAGCAGCGCCAGGATGTACGGCGCGCCCGTGGGGAATGCCACCACGAGCCGGATGCTCTTCTCCGGGTACTTCTGGGCAAGGGACGGCAGCGGGCACACCGTCGCGGCGAACAGCGCCGCGCACAGGGTCGCTCTCAAAACACGCATTCTTTTCTCCTCCTTTGTTGAAAACATCTTGGGCGGCATTGAGCCGTTCCGCCCGGATGATACGCCGCGCCCATCGCTCCGCAAAATCACCAATCGCGACAGCGCATTAAGTCACGTGAGCGGGTGGTCTCGCCGCTCTCTTTGCTGTATCATCCGCGCCCTTTGGGATCCGCGGGGATCCCGTGCGCACACGGCAATGAGCATCGATCGGGAAGTTTCGCGGCGAAGGACCTTCGCCATCATTTCGCATCCGGACGCGGGCAAGACCACGCTCACGGAGAAGCTCCTGCTGTACGCCGGCGCGATCCACATCGCGGGCAGCGTCAAGGCGCGTAAGTCCTCGCGCTACGCCACCTCAGATTGGATGGAGATCGAAAAGCAGCGCGGGATTTCCGTCGCAAGCTCCGTCATGCAGATGGAGTACCGCGACTGCGTGATCAATCTCCTCGATACGCCGGGCCACCGCGATTTCTCGGAAGACACCTATCGCGTCCTGACCGCGGTGGACGCGGCGCTCATGGTGATCGACGCGGCGAACGGCATCGAGCCGCAGACGCTGCGTCTCCTCAAGGTCTGCCGCGCGCAATCGACGCCGGTCATCACCTTCGTCAACAAGATGGACCGCGAGGTGCGCCCCCCCGTCGATCTCGTGGACGAGATCGAGCGCGTGCTCGGCATGCCGGTCGTGCCGTGCACGTGGCCGGTGGGCATGGGGAAATCGTTCAAGGGCGTGTTCGATCTGCGCGCAAACGCGATGCGGGTCTTCCGTGCCGGCGCGGACCGTGTTGCCGACGACGCCGAAATCATCACCGGCGTGGACAACCCCGAGTGCAGCACGCGCTTCGGCGAAGTCTTCTCGCACGCGCGCCAGGAGATGGAGCTCGTGCGCGGCGTATCGCCGGAGTACGACCGCGAGGCGTTTCTTCGCGGGAAGCAGACGCCGCTCTTCTTCGGCTCCGCCATCAACAACTTCGGCGTGAAGGAGGTGCTCGACGCGCTGGTGGACTTCGCTTCTCCGCCCCGCTCGCGGCGCGCGCTCCAGCGCACCGTGGACCCGATGGAGCCGAAGTTCTCCGGCGTGGTGTTCAAGATCCAGGCGAACATGGACCCCGGTCACCGTGATCGCGTGGCGTTCATTCGCGTCTGCTCGGGGCACTTCGAGCGCGGCATGCGGCTGCGCAATTGCCGAACGGGCAAGGATTTCCGCCCCAACAACGTGGTCTCGTTCCTCTCGCAGCGGCGTGAAATCGTCGAAGACGCGTACGCCGGGGACATCATCGGCATCCCCAATCACGGCGTGCTGCAACTGGGCGACACGCTGACCGAAGGAGAGGACCTCCAGTTCACCGGGCTGCCGTTCTTCGCCCCGGAGCTCTTCCAGACGGTCGAGATCGCCGACCCGCTACGCAGCAAGCAATTGCGCACCGGCATCGCGCAGCTCGGCGAAGAGGGCGCGATCCAGGTCTTCCGGCCCGTCTCGGGCGGCTCGCTCCTTCTCGGCGCAGTGGGGCAGCTTCAGTTCGAGGTCGTCGCGCACCGCCTGCGACACGAGTACGGCTGCGAGGCGCGGCTCGCGCCCGCCCGCTACACCGCCGCGCGCTGGGTGACGGCCGAAGACCCGCGTGAGATGAAACGCTTCATCGACGAGAACGCGCACCGCATCGCTCACGACGCGGTCGAGGCGCCGACGTTTCTCGCCGCGTACGAGGCCGAGATCAAGGCCGCGCACGAGCTGTGGCCCAGGATCCGTTTTCACACGCTGCGCGAGCACGCGGGGCTCCTGTTCCACTCGAATTCGGTCGTCTGATCGCGGGTAAAATAGCCCGCGATCCATAAACGAAGACCGCAGTGATGGTTCCGCACCTCTCTTTCCTGGAGACGCGGGTGCTCGGCGTGCTCGCCGAAAAAGAGCGCACCGTGCCCGACGTCTACCCGATGACGCTCAACGCGCTGGTTGCCGGATGCAACCAGAAGACGAGCCGCGACCCGGTGATCAACGCGACGGAGACCGAGGTCCAGGCTGCGCTCGACCATCTGCGGGCGATGATGCTCGTGATCGAGTCGAGCGGCGGACGCGTCGCCCGCTACAGCCACAACATCGAGCGCGTGCTGCAGATCCCGAAGCAGGCGACGGCACTCCTCACCGTGCTCATGCTGCGGGGGCCGCAGACCGCGGGCGAGCTGCGCATCAACGCCGAGCGGCTGCACGCCTTCAGCGATATCGAGCTCGTGGAGACCTTCCTGCGCGAGCTCGCGGAGCGCGCGGCCGGTGCGCTCGCCACCGAGCTTTCGCGTCAGCCGGGCGCGCGCGAAAACCGCTGGATGCATCTTCTCTCCGGCGCCGCGTCGGCGCAGGAAGCTGCGGTGAGCGCACCGGCGCCGGCAGTCGAGGCGACGGGAGGCGCGATTTCCGAGATCGCCGCGATGAAGGCCAGCATCGTGGAGCTGCAGAAGGATGTGGCGGAACTCAGGGCGCGGCTCGAGAGGCTGGACGCTCGACGTGAAATGCGGGATTGATGCCATGGGCGAGAAAGCAATTGATACGTCTGCCGTGTGGAATGCCGCCGAGCTCGATGCCGACCGGCGCTGGATCTACACGCTGGACGACAAGGCGCGTCGCGACCTGAGGGCGGCGCTCGAAAAAGCGCGCACACCCGACAAGCCGCTTCTCGAATATCGCCGCGAGGACTTCGATCTCGGCTCCGCGTGGGGGACGATCGACGCGGCGTTCAGCGAAGCGAAACGCGGCCGCGGCGTCGCGCTCGTGCGCGGACTGCCCCGCGAGGGGATCGATGAAGAAGGGTTCAAGCTTCTCACCTGGGGTATCGGCCTGCATGCCGGGGTGGCGCGGCCGCAGGGCAAGGCGAGCCATTACATCTCCGCCGTGCGCGATGCCGGCACCCAGTACCGCACCGGGACGGGCCGCGGGTATTCCTCGAATGCGGAACTCGACTTCCACACGGACTCGGCGGACGTCGTGGCGCTTAGCTGCTACAACAAGGCCGCGTCCGGCGGCATGAGCATCACGACGAGCTCGCTTGCGGCCTACGAGCGGATGAGGGTGGAGTATCCCGCGCTCGTCGAGTGGCTGCACCGGGCGGTGCACTTCAGCCGGCAGGGCGAGGAAGCGGCGGACGAGACGCCGTTCTATCCGCACCCGATCTTCGACGAGCGCGGCGGCAAGCGCTTCAGCAAGTGGAACTGGAATCGCGTGAATTCCGCGCAGAAGCTCGAGGGCATCCCGCGCTTGACGCCGGCGCATCGTGAGGCGCTGGAAACGTTCGACGCGACGGTTCGGCGTCGCGATCTCGCGCATGCCATGTGGCTTGGGCCCGGAGACCTGCAGATCATCAACAGCCACGTCACGCTGCATTCGCGCACCGAGTTCGTCGATCACGACGATCCCGCGGAGAAGCGGCTCCTGTTCCGTTTATGGATCGCGCCCCCTGATGGCGATCTGCTGCCCGAGAGCTGGCGCGTGCTCTACAAGGCGGTCGAAGTGGGCACCGTGCGCGGCGGCATCATCGGCCAGCATCACGACGAGCGCTGCAAGGCGTTCGAGCAGCGCCAGGCAGCCGCGCTCGGCATGCGTGTGATTTAGGGGTCAGACCGCAGCCCGGGGTCTGACCCCTAAGCTATCTCCTAAGTTATCCAGCCAACTAGGCTTTTTCCCCGGCGAGGGTACGCGGGCGCATCACCAGGAACACGAGGAGCGCGAGCAGCATCAACGCACCCACCGCGAGAAAGGACATTCGCCAACCCGCGTTTGACATGCCGCCCGAGCAGTCGAGGATCACGCCTATCAACAACGGGCCGACGAAGCCGCCGGAATAGCCGAGCATCGAGTGCACGGCGAGCGTTGCGCCGCGCTTCTCCGGATCCGCCGTGCCTGCGGAGCCGGCGGTGAGCGCCGATGAATCGAGCCAGACGATGAATCCGTAGAGCAGCAAGAGCGCGACGGCGAGCGAATACGACAGCGTGCCGACGGACGCGATGGCCGCAGCCACGATCGCGGACGCGAGCATGGCAAAAGCAATGAGTCGCCGGCGACCCAGACGAATTGCCGCTTCGTTGCCCAGCACGCTCGCGGCCGTGCCGAGCAAACCCAGTCCCGTGAGCACCGCGGTCGGAGAGATCGGCGGATTGTCCATGCCCGCGCCCACCGCAACGAAGCCGAGGAACGCGACGCCCCAGCCGCGCAGCGCGTTCATCTCGAGCGTGTGGATGCAGTAGCCGATCGAATACGCCATCGCCGAGCGGTTGCGGAACACGGGACGGAAATCGAAGAGCGGCGCGCGCGTTGCGGCCTTTTCCGGCGATTTTGTCCGCCACGGTACAGAAACAGCGACGAGCATCCAGGCAGCCGCCGCACTCACGCCCGCGACCACGAAGGCTTCCCGCCAGCCGAATGCTTCAGCCAGAAGTCCCGCACACGAGAACGAAAGCGCGCCCGACACACCCACCCCCGCTGCGTGGCCGGAGACGGCGCGCGACATCAGTTTGGCATCGACGCGGTCAGCGAGCAGTTTCAGCCCGGTCATGTAGGTGCCGGCCCAGCCCATGCCGGCAAGCGCCCGCGTTGCGAGCGCGCTCCAGAAGCCGTCAGCATAGAGGCCGAACAGGACGTGGCCCGCAACCGTGCACGCCACGCCGAAGAGATACACGCGCTTCGCATCGACGCGGTCGGTCAGCGTCACCAGCACGGGGACCGACACGAGATATGCGGCGTAGAAGATGCCGGTGATCCACCCCGCTTCGCTGTTGGTGAGGCCCCACAGCGGAATCATTGTCGGCAGAAGCGCCGGCCAGAAGTACGCGCCGATCTGCACCAATACTTGCGCCGCGCAGACGATCGCGACGAGCCGCGCTCCGGATAGTGCCGGCATTCTTGTTCTCACCTCCCCGATCCACCCCGGCGTCTGACCTGCCCGGGTCTTCTTTTACGGATTCCAGCTCCGCGCTGGAATGACGGGCCCCTCAACTCCGCAGGTGCTTGTTGAAGAAATCGACGGTGCGCTGCCACGCAAGTTTCGCCGCCGCCTCGTCATAGCGCGGCGTCGTGTCGTTGTGGAAGCCGTGCTGCGTGTTCGGGTACATGTGCATCGCGTAGCGCACCTTGTTCGCCTTGAGCGCTTCCTCGAACGCCGGCCACCCCTTGTTGATGCGCTCGTCGTCGGAAGCGTAATGGATGAGGAGCGGCGCCTTGATCTTCGGCACATCGCTCGCCGCCGCCTGGCTGCCGTAGAACGGCACCGCCGCGGCGAGATCCGGAATGCGCACCGCCATCTGGTTCACCGTGCCGCCGCCGAAGCAGAATCCCACTGCGCCGATCGTGCCCGAGCATTCGGGCCGGGATTTCAGATACGGATACGCGGCCATCAGATCCTCGGTGCGCTTCGCCGGATCGAGCTTGGCAAAGAGCGCGCGCGCCTTGTCCTCGTCACCGGGATAGCCGCCCGCGGGGGTCAGCGCATCGGGGGCGACCGCGACGAAGTTGAGCACCGCAAGCCGCCGCGCGACGTCCTCGATGTAGGGATTGAGCCCGCGGTTTTCGTGGATCACGACGACCCCGGGGAGCTTTGCGCTCGCCTTCGCCGGCCGCGCGAAATAACCGCGCATCGTGCCGGAACCTTGCGGCGAGGGATATTCGATGTATTCCGCCCTGATCCTCGCGTCATCCTTCGGAACCTGCTGCGCCCATGCGAAATTGGGCTTCAGGCTCTCGAGCATCGCCGCAGCGGTGAATCCGCCTATAGCATACCGGGCCGCACGCTCGAGGAAATCGCGGCGGCTCAACGTCCCGTGCACATAACCGTCGAAGAGCTTCAGCACCTCCGGCGGAAAATCGCTTGCCTTCTTTCGTTCCATCGTCATGACTCCTCCAGTTGATCGAAACGGTTACTTGCGCTGCCGCTTGCGCTCCAGTATCAGGTTCGCCTCGCGCAGCGATTTCGCGTAGAGCTCGGGATAGTTGGCGCGCAGCACGTACCAATCGCCCGCCTTGATCCGGTCGAACTCGCGGCTTGCGACGAGCTCGTTGCGCTCGATGCGGATCGCATGGAGCTGGTTGTGGACGATCTCCTCCACGCGGTTGTCCTTGAGCCGCCGCAGCCGGCCCAGCGCGGGCACCTTGGAATGCGCCATCGCGCGCAGGTGATGGGGCACCTCGACTTCTTCCAGCGATGACACCTCGCGCACGCTGCGCGCGTCGCTGATCGCCCGTATCGCCTTCTGGCAGGCCGCCTCGAGCGCGGCCAGCTCTTCCTCGATCGACAGTTTCTCTTGCGCCATGGTCCGTGGTCCAAAACGGACGGTTAGTGTAAGCGAGGCAAGCGCGCCGTGGAATTGCGTGTTAAATTCGCTCCCTCAGGGAAGGTCCAGGATCAAGCGGTTCAAAATGATTCACGGTGCCGCATCTTGAGCGCCACCGCGCGTGTCGCGGCGCTCGCTCCATTCCGCGTTCGCAGTTTCCGATTCCAGTGGCCGGCGGATCTCGCGACCTCGTGGGCGTTCGAGATGGAAATGCTCATTCTCGGCTGGTACGTCCTGGTCGAGACGCAGTCGGTGTTCATGCTTACGGTATTCGCGTCGCTCCTCTATATCGGCACGCTGCTCTCGCCGATGTTCGGGGTGATGGGCGATCGCGTCGGGCACCGCAACGTGCTCTGCGCCATGCGAAGCGTGTACGCAACGCTTGCGACGATACTCATGATCCTGGCCTTCACGGACGTCGTCACGCCGGGCTACGTGCTCGTGAGCGCCACGATTTTCGGGCTGGTGCGGCCATCCGATATCGGCATGCGCACCGCGGTCGTGGGCGACATCGTGCCCGCACAGCAGTTGATGGCCGCGATGAGCATCCAGCGCACCACGCAGGATTCCGCGCGCATCGCGGGCGCGCTCACCGGCGCGGGTATCGTCGCGACCCTCGGCATGGGGCCGGCGTACCTGGTGGTCGCAAGCCTCTACATCACGAGCATTGTGCTGACGCTCAAGGCGGGCAGCGGCTCGCACACGGCCCCGCACGCCGCCGCCACGCGGGCGCCCGAGGTTGCCCGCGCCTCGCCGTGGCACGAGCTCAAGGCGGGACTCGCTTACGTCTGGAACACCCCGCACCTCCTTGCCGTGATGCTGCTCGCCTTCATGCTCAATCTCACCGCCTTTCCGCTTTCGAACAACCTCCTTCCCTACGTGGCGAAGGAGATCTACCGCGCGGACCAGACGGTGCTCGGCTACATGGTGGCGGGCGCGGCGAGCGGCGCGCTCTTGAGCTCACTCGTGCTGAGCCGCTATGGCGGGTTACTGAGGGCTTCGCGCGTGATGCTCGTTGCGTGCGTCGTGTGGTATGCGCTGCTCTTGAGCTTCGCGCACACCGCGCATCCCGCTGCGGGCATCGTCGCGCTCTTCCTCGCCGGTTGCGCGCAGAGCGTAAGCCAGGTGCCGATGGCGACCATGCTGCTCCGCACCTCCGACGTGCAGTACCGCGGCCGCATCATGGGGATTCGCATGCTCGCGATCTACGGCAACCTTCCGGGATTGCTCATCTCCGGCCCGCTCATCGCGAGCCTGGGTTATCCCGTCACCGCGACGCTCTACTGCCTACTCGGCATCGCCGTCACGATGCTGATCGCCGTTCGCTGGCGCGCGCAGTTGTGGCGGCTGGATGCGTTGGCGAATGCGCGGTGAAGTCTCACTTCTCTGGATCCCGGCTCTTGCCGGGATGCCCCTCATTGAGGGTCACTTGGCGAGGCCCAACTCGGCGAGAAACGCTTTCACCTGCTCGTTGTCCTGATCGAGGTACTTGCGCATCTCGGCGCTGCGCATGTATTCGCTCCGCCAGAAGTTTTTCTCGAGCTCCTTCTTCCACTCGTCGGACTCGACGAAGCGTGAGAGCGCGTGCTCCCAGTAGGCGACCTGCACCGGGGCCATCCCCCTGGGTCCGACCATCCCCCGCCAGTTCGACACGACCGCATCGTAGCCCTGCTCGCGCCACGTGGGCACGTCCGCGAGCACGTCGGCCAGGCGCGACGGCGCGGTGACGGTGATGACGCGCACCTGTCCCTGCCGCGCCATGGAGGCGGCGAAGGCCGCCGTGATCGGCACGACGTCGACGTGGCCGCCGAGCATCGCGGTGGTCGCCGCGCCGCCCGAAGGGAAGATCACCGTGCGCATTTTCCGGATATCGACGCCGGCCGCCTTCAAAGCGCTCGCAACACCCTGGTGGTTGGGATTGCCCATGCTGGTCGCGATGCCGAAGCTCAGCGCCGCAGGGTCTTTTTTCAGGCGCTCGACGATGTCGCGTCCGGTCTTGAGCGGCGATTCCGGCTTCACCGTCACGGAAATGTATTCGCCGAAGAGAAACGCGACCGGCGTGAATTCCGTGTAGCTCGGGCCGCGCCCCGCGATGTGATTCGTCAGGATCGACTTCGATGCGAGCACGAGGTAATGCGCGTCGCCGGGATGCTGGTTCAAGTAGGCGTAAGCGACAGCCCCGCCGCCGCCCGGCTTGTTCACCACGTTCGCGGGCACGTCGAGGTGGCGGCGTTCCTGCATGATGCTCGACATGATCCGCAGTATCCGGTCGCCGCCCCCGCCCGGCGCGTTGAGCGCGATCAATTCGACGGGCTTTTCCGGCTTCCACGCCGGCTGCGCCGGCGCGGTGCCGGAGATGAGCGCAAAGGCTATCGCCGCTGCAGAGGTACGGAGATAGCGCGTGCCTGTGGCTTCGAACATCGTCGTCTCCTCCTTCCGTGGCGGTAAAGCCCTCTGCGGGGCCTCGTGCTTAGGGGTCAGACCCCTTTTACTTTTTTAGTGGTCTGACCCCTTCATTACTGCGGCCGGTACACCACCGGCGCGAGCGTCTTCTTGTCGATCAGCACATCGATCACGGCCGGCTTGCCGCTCGCGAACGCGCGCTCGAGCGCGCCCTCGAGCTCGCCGGGCTTGCGCACCTGCTCGCCGTGCGCGCCGAACACGCGGGCGATCGCGCCGAAGTCCGGATTGCTGTAGTCCACGGCGTAGTAACGCCCGCCGTAGTGCTCCTGCTGGAACGCGCGCTCGTTGCCCAGACCCTGATCGTTGAAGATCACCTGCACCACGGGAATCTTCTCCCGCACCGCGGTTTCCAGCTCGCCGATGTTGCACATCGCGCCCATGTCGCCGCATGCGCACAGGACGGGCCGATCGGGCCGCGCGAGTTTCGCGCCGAGCGCCATCGGGAAGGCGCCGCCGACCGAGCCCCAGTCATCGATGCCCATGAACGTGCCGGGCTCGTAACTTCTGAAGTAGCTGCGGACGTGCTTGCCGCCGTTCCCCGCATCGACCACGACGAGCCCGTCGCGCGGCAGCACCTTGCGGATCACGTGAGCAACGAACTGCGACTGGATCGGCTCGGCCTCCGGGCGCAGCGCGCCTTCGAGCTCGCGCTCCCACTCGGCACGCGCCTGCGCCACGTCGACCCACGATTTCCTGAGCTTCGTCCGGGCCGCGCGCGCGGCGAGTCCGGATACGAAACTTGCGGTGGACCCCGCAACGCCGAGCGCCACCGGAAAGACGATGCCGATCTGGCCCGGCGCCGTGCTGTGATGAACGATCTTCGCGTGCTCGCTGAAGATGCCGTGCTTGTACATCGTCGAGAACACGTCGAAATGCGCGCCGATCGCGACGATCAAGTCCGCCTTCGGCACGACGCGGTTCGCACTGCCGTAGCCATTTCGGCCCAGCGGGCCGAGGGCGAGCGCGTGATCGGTAGGGAATGCATCGGGCGAGTACTGCAGCACTGCGACCGGTATTCCGGTCCGTTCCGCGAGCTGCGCCATCGCTGCAGTCTGACCTTCGTTCAGCACACCGCGGCCGATCACAAAGACCGGCCGCTCTGCCCGCGAGAGGAGCTCGAACGCGCGGTCGAGCTGGCCCGCGTCGCAGGAAGGAAGAACAGTATTGCGGTAGGCCGCGGGCTCGATCGGCTCGGGTACGACGGGCTCGAGGAGAATTTCGCTCGAGGCTTCGATATGCGCCGGCCCCTGCGGCTCGGTGAGCGCCACGCGAAACGCCTTGCGCACCGATTCCTGCACCTTCTGCGGGTTCGGTATGCTGTACGCCCACTTGGTGATCGGGCGCAGGAACGGAATCTGGTCCATGTCCTGCGTCGCATCGCGCTCGCGCATCGCGCTTTCCTGCACGCCGCACACGCTGATCACCGGGACGTAGCCGCGGAACGCGGCGCCAATCGCCGTGACGAGGTTGGTGACCCCCGGCCCTTCCGTCGCCGTGACGATGGCCGGGCGTTTCGCGGCGCGCGCATACCCGTAGGCCATGAACGCGGCGCCCTGCTCGTGGCGCGTCAGGATGAACCGGATCTGCGGCGTGTCGCGCAACGCGTCCAGCACCGCGAGATTCTGCGTGCCCGGAATGCCGAAGACGTGATCGACCCCTTCCCTCAAGAGCGCGTCGACGAGCGCGCGCGCGGCGGTCGTCGTTTTCACCTGCTTTTGTGCGCGCGCGTCCATCAGCTCGCTTTCTTGCGGTTCATCTCGAGCCGCTCATCGACGAGCGCCACCGTCTGGTCGAGCACGTCGAGCTTCATGCCTTTCTGCCCGCCGATGATCTTCACCAGGCGGTCGACCCGCTCGATGTACGGCGCACCGCCAAAGAGCGCGCGCGCCGCCGACGACGGGCTTTGCAGCGAGAGCGCTGCATTGGCGTATTTCTCGAACGGTACCAGGTCCTTCTCCGCGGCACCGAGCGTGGTGCAGAGCTTCACCACCCAGTTGTAGACCGAACGCGAGGCTTCGATGTCGCTGTGCACCGCCTCGCGGATGGTGCGCATGCCCTCTTTCGTCACGCAGCGATAGTTGCCGGCGATCAGCATCGGCCATTTCGCGAGCGGCACGAAGATGGAATCGTGCACCTTCAACTTGACCGGCAACTCGATGCGATTGCCATGGTCGTCGAAGCGCGCTTCCTCGACGTCGGATTCGAGCTGGCGGAGGATCGCGGTGTGCGCATCCGATTCGAAGCGCGCCGCCTTGAAGTTGGTCGGCAGCCGAACCTGCAGCACGTTCACCTTCTCCTCCGGCGGGCGGAACGCCTGCGGATCCGGGCTGCAAAGCGTCAAGTATGCCGGGTCGAAGCTGTCCCAGACCGTTGGATCGGTATACGCCGCGCGGCAGGCCTGCGTGTCGAGCCCCGGAATGCGCTTCAAATACGGGAGCGGCGGCATGTTCATGATCGACATGCACGGCACCTTCGCTTTAGCCACGGCATCCAGCATTTCGCGCACCCCGGGCGAACGGTACTGCGGCTCCTGCATCGCGAGCGCGACGAGATCGTAATCGCCCTCCGTGATGGCGCCGGGGGTGCCGGCCGTAAGCTTGCCCGGAAGCTTGCGCGAATCGATTTCGTACAAACCCTCGCGGCCTTTGACCGGAAGGCGGACCCGTATGCCTTCGGCGTTGATGAGATCCGCTTCCACCGGAAGGCAGATCAGCTTCACCGTATGGCCCGCGGGCAGTACCTTGGCGGCGAGCAGCGAGCCGTAAGAGGCGCCCATGATCAGTATTTTGTAGGTAGTGCCCATGACTTCACCTCGAATGTCGAATGAAAATGAGAGACCGCGATTTCGTGTGATGAAATCGCGTTTCGGTCGGCCAATTTAGTGCAATGCTATTGAGTAAGCCGGCGAGGCGCAACCATGCTTTGCAGCAATCCCCCGAGCCATGCGAGAGGAAAGCGGAGCGGGACGTTATACTTCGGTCCACCCGTATTTTGATGAGGTGCATGACGATGCCCGCTGTGCGGATCGCAGCGTTCATCTTTCTGGTTTCGCTTTTGGGCCCCCTGCAAGCCGTGGAGCGGGCCGGGGATCCGGCTCCAACCGCTTCACAGCGTGCGCTCCAGGCCGAGTCGGCGAAGCAAGACAAGGCTAAGCCTTCCGAGTCCCCCAAGCGAAACGGGGCAAAGCCCGCGGAGCCCACGCTCGACCTGGAAGCGCTCGAAAAACGCCTCAAGGAGACGGAAGCGATCGGGCTTTTCACGAAGCTCACGCTCAAGAATGAGGTCGACGATCTCCTCGAGCGCTTCCGCGCACACTACGAGGGACGGAGCGAAGCGACGCCTGCGGAGCTCCGGCAGCCCTACGAGCTGCTGATCCTCAAAGTGCTCACCCTGCTCCAGGACGGCGACCCGGCGCTGGCACGCACCATTGCCGACTCGCGCGAAGCGATCTGGAGCATACTCACGGACCGCGGAAAATTCACAAGGCTATAGAGGAGGAGCACCATGAAAACGCATGCGGCAATGCGGGCCCTGACGATCGTGATGGCATTTTGTGCGAGCGGGCCGGCGTTTCCCGCGGAGGACGCCAAGCTCACGAAGGACCTCACCGCCACCATCACGCTGCTCGGGCTGCCGTGCGGGCAGGTCGTCAGCGTCAAGCGGCTGGGCGACAACGATTACATCGCAACGTGCAAGGACAAGAACCGCTATCGCGTCTTCGTGAACGCCGAAGGCCGCGTCGTCGCGCAGAAACAATGACATCGAGCGCATGTACGCCGCCGTGCGTTGATTACGCACGGCTCGTGCCGCGCTGAGCGGTTCGCTATCATTCCGGCCGCAAAGTTCATTCAACGTTCACTCAGGCCCACCATGCAGCCACTACAAGGCGTCACCGTACTCGACCTCACACACGCGCTTGCCGGTCCCTTCTGTTCCACCATGCTCGCCGACTTCGGCGCGGACGTGATCAAGCTCGAGCCGCCCGGCGCCGGCGATATCGCCCGCGGCTGGGGCGTGCCGCTGGAGGGCGGAGAGACTTCCTATTTCACGACGCTCCACCGCAACAAGCGCGGCATCGTCGTCGATCTCAAGCATCCCGATGGCAAGTCGCTCTTCATGCGGCTGGTGGAGCGCTGCGATATCGTGATCGAGAACTATCGCGTCGGCGCGCTGAAGCGGCTGGGGCTCGACTACGAGGCGGCGCGCCAGCGCAACCCGCGGATCATCTACTGCTCGATCTCGGGATTCGGGCAGGATGGCCCCTATCGCGACCGCGCGGCGCTCGATCTCATCCTGCAGGCCGAAAGCGGCATGATCAGCGTCACCGGAGAGCCCGGGACGACCGGCACACGCGCCGGCGTCTCCATCGCCGATTTGACCGCAGGCATGTACTGCGCCTACGGGGTGATGCTCGCACTGCGCGTCAAGGAGCGCACCGGCGAAGGCCAGCAGGTCGATATCTCGATGCTCGAAGGCCAGCTCTCGCTCCTCGGCACGTCGATTGCGAACTACTTCGCGAACGGCGAGGTGCCGGGACCCATGGGCACCGCATATCCGGTCGTCGTCCCCTACCAGACGTTCCACACCAGAACGCGGGACCTCGCTCTGGCGATCGCCGGGCAGAAGCTGTGGCACAAGCTCTGCCCCACCATCGGCTGCCCGGAGCTCGCGGACGACCCGCGCTACCGCACGACCACCGACCGCATGAGGAACCGCGACACGCTCATCCCGACGATGCAGAAGGTTTTTCTTACCCGCACGTATGAAGAATGGGAGCCGTTGCTCCTCAAGAACGACATCCCGGTCGGTGCCATCAACAACATCGCGCAGGTGGTGGAGCATCCGCAGGTCAAGGCGCGCCGTTCGCTGGTCGAGCTCGAGCACCCGCGCGTCGGCCGGGTGCGGGCGGTCGGCAGCCCGGTGCGCCTCTCGCGCACGCCGGCGCAGGTTCGGACCCCTTCGCCGATTCAGGGGCAGCACACGCGCGAGGTGCTGCGCGAAGTGCTGGGCATGAATGCCGAAGAGATCGCCGCGCTCGAGGCTGCCGGCGTCGTTGCATGCGCCGCGGAAAGCGAGAGGCGCTGACGGCGCTCACCCTCGCTGCCGCCCTCCGGCTTTGCGGGCTGGCGCCATCTGGACGACTGGCGGGAGCCGGGCGGCTCACGTAAACTTCACGTCCCGACACGGTTTCACGTTACCGTCTTCTTGGCCTTACGAAAGGAGAAGTCAATGGAACTGCAGCCCGGCACCACCGCTCCCGATTTCCAGCTCGCCTCGCATACCGACCAGAAGCTCTCGCTTGCGAGCTTCCGCGGCCGCACGACCGTGGTGAGCTTTCTGCCCTTCGCGTTCACCGGCGGGTGAAAGAATCAAGTCAGCGGGTTCCGTGCGAACTACGATGAATTCAAGAAGCTGAACGTCGAGATTCTCCAGATCAGCGCCGACCCCGTGCCGAGCCTGAAAGCCTGGGTCGAGCAGTTGGGCGGGCTTCCCTTCCCGCTCCTTTCGGACTACTGGCCGCACGGCGCGATCGGCAAGGCCTACGGCGTCTTCAACGACGAGCGCGGCATGGACAAGCGCTCGGCGTTCCTCGTCGATGCAAGCGGCATCATCCGCTTCGCGAAGGTCTACGAGCCGGGGACGATACCGGAGAGCAAGGACCTGCTCGAGCGGCTGCGTCAGCTATAGGTTGGTGAACAGCATGTAACCGATGAAAGCCCGGTCGCGAGCGACCGGGCTTTTTTGTTCCGCTAGAGAGGAGAGAAATATGAAACGCGATGCTACGAGTTTTATGGGCGCCGCATTTTTCTCGGCATGGGTCTCGGGCACTCTGGCGATGGCGCCCTCTGCCTTTGCGCAGCAGACGCCTGGCGCAAAGCCTGAGTCCGAGGCAAAGCCGGCCGCCGATGCCAAGCCCGCGGCGAAGCCGATGTCTCCCGAGGAAAGAGCGCGGCGGGAGAAGATGGGCGGTTATCACCCCGAGCGGATGAAGAACCCCAACCTCTCGCCCAACCCGCCGAAGATGACCACCACCCCGCTCGAGGAGATCCCGGTGAAGGATATCAAAGTCCCGCCGGGATTCGAGGTGGAAGTCTGGGCCCACGGGATTCCGGGCGCGCGGATGATGACGCGCGGGGACAAGGGCACCGTGTTCGTCGGAACGCGCGCCATCGGGCGCGTCTATGCCGTGATGGACAAGGACGGCAAGCGAACCACGAAGATTATCGCAGAGAAACTCACGCAGCCGAACGGCGTGCTGTTTCACGACGGCTCGCTCTACATCGCGGCGATCAACAAGGTGCTGCGCTACAACAACATCGAGGCCAACCTCGAGAACCTGCCGACCCCGGTGGACATGACGGAGGCGTTCAAGCTGCCGCCTGAGGTCCACCACAACTGGAAGTTCATGGCCTTGAGCCCGGACAAGAAGAAGATCTACTTCCAGGTCGGCTCGCCATGCAACATCTGCGAGATCAATCCCGGCGTCCACGGTCAGATCCGGCGCTACAACCTCGATGGCAGCGGCATGGAGATCGTCGCGCGCGGCGTTCGGAACACCGTGGGCTTCGACTTCCATCCCAAGACCGGCGAGCTGTGGTTCACCGACAACGGCCGCGACTGGGCCGGCGAGACCGGATTCGAGGAAGAGTTGAACCGCGTGCCGAAGAACATGATCGGCGCGAACTTCGGCTTCCCGTACTGCCATGCCAAAGGTCAGCCCGATCCGGACATCAAGAAGCCGAATCCTTGCGCCGGCGTCGTCATGCCGGTGGTGACGCTCGGGCCGCACACCGCGGCGCTCGGCATGCGCTTCTATACCGGCAAGATGTTCCCGGCGGAATACCAGGGCGCGATCTTCATTGCCCGCCACGGCTCGTGGAACAAGACCGAGCGCGCGGGCTATGACGTGGTGACCGTGAAAGCGGCCGCCGATGGCAAGAATGCGCAGGTGAAGCCGTTCATGACGGGCTTCCTCAACAAGGAGAAGAACGCATACTCCGGCCGCCCGACGGACGTCATGCTGATGCCCGACGGCTCCATGCTCGTCTCGGACGAGCACTCCGGCGCCATCTATCGCGTGAGCTACAAGGGGCAGAACGCCAAGCCGAAGAAGAAAGCGTAGATGGCGTTACGCATGGCCGCGCGGCGGCTAGCTTCGAGCGGCCGCGCTTTCGCGCTCGTGTGCGCGCTCGGTACAGCGGCGGGCACAGCGAGCGCGCAGACACAGCCAGAGCCCTCAGCCCCTGCGCCGGCGCGCGCGCAGGCTTGCGCAACGTGTCACGGCACGCCCGAGCGCGCACCTCAAGTGCGCACACCCTCTCTCGCGGGACAGCAGCGTGACTTCCTCGAACTGCAGATGTTCCTCTTCCGCGAAGGCCTGCGCGATGTGCCGCAGATGGCGGGTATGTTCAAGGGCGTGAGCGATACCGAACTGGTTGTGATGGCGAAGTATTTCGCGAGCCAGAAAACGCTTTCGCCCCCGGCGGGCAAACCCGATCCCAAGCTGCATGCGCGCGGCGCATCGCTCTCTGCCTCGATAGGCTGCGGAAGCTGCCACATGTCCGATTACCGCGGGCAGAACCAGGTCCCGCGCATCGCCAATCAGCGCGAGGATTACCTCGTTACCGCGCTTAAAGACTATCGCGACAACCGGCGGTCGGGCACGGACACCAGCATGAACAGCGTGCTCTACCAGGTATCGGACGCGGACATCCAGGCGCTCGCGCATTACCTCGCGCATTACTCCAGGTAGCGTCAAGCCGCCTTGGCGAACGCCTCCATCACCTGCTTCTCGTGCGCGATCACCTTCTGCACGCTCGGGCGCTCGTGCATGCGCTCGAAATGCGCCGTACAGTGCTTGAACGAAGAAAGATCGAGCTGGAACGACAGCGCGCGGCGGAAGCACCAGAAGAAATACGCGTCGCACGCGGTGAAGTGTTGGAAAAACCATTCGCGGCGCGCGAGCCGGTCGTCGGCAATCCTGAAGTCCGCGAAGAGCAGCTTGTTCGCGACGCGCTTCACGCTCTCTTCCGACCCCGGCAGATCGCAGTAATTCTGCGGGCGCGCATTCGGCGTGAGATGCGGATGGACACCCGAGCCAAACCAGCCCATGAGCGAGATCGCCTTGATTTCGTCCTTGGGGTCGGCGGGAAGCAATCGCGCGTGCGCGAACTGGCGGTTGATCCAGATCTGAATTGCGATGTTCTCGGTAAGAGGCTCGCCGTCGATCACCAGTACCGGCACCTTGTGCTTGGGGTTCAATTTGAGGAATTCGGGGCTGTGGTTTTCGCCGCCGCGCGTGTTGACGTTGCGCACGTCGAATTCCGCCCCCGCCTCCGTAAGCGTGATGAAGGGCACCGTCGCGCAAGTCTGGGGACCATAGTACAGCGTGAGCTTCATTGCGTGTTCTCCCGTGTCGTCTAAGCACGGGCGTCCGCCGACGCCCGAAATAGCGGATACTATGCCGCAATCCGTTCGGACAGGAAACGATCATGACGGAAATGTCTCAGGAGCACCGCATCACGGACGTCGCAACGCTCGAACGCCTCTACGGCAAGCCGGCCGGCGCCGCCGTCGCCAAGGAGATCGACCACCTCCATCCGCATTACCAGCGCATGATCCTGGCATCTCCCTTCGCCGTGCTCGCGACGAATGGCCCCGGCGGCCTCGATGCTTCACCACGCGGCGATGCGCCCGGATTCGTGGCGCTCGAGAACGAAAAGACGTTGCTCCTGCCCGATCGTCCGGGCAACAACCGCATTGACAGCCTGCGCAACATCCTCTTCGACCCGCATGTCGCGCTGCTCTTCCTGATTCCCGGCATCGGCGAGACGCTGCGCGTGAACGGGCGTGCCGCCATCTGCGTCGATCCCGCGCTCCTGGAGCGCTTCAAGGTAAACGAAAAACTGCCGCGCTCGGTGCTCGTGATCTCCGTCGATACGGTTTTCTTTCAGTGCTCGCGCGCGATCTTCCGCTCGCG
>CAMPGR010000073.1 GCA_946885605.1 uncultured Pseudomonadota bacterium | reverse complement strand
GCGTTACGTACAGCCGCGCAGGAGATAGATCAGAAACAGCACGGGAATCGGCACACCGAGGAGCCACAGCAGGATATAGCCGATCTTCCCGCGCTCGCGCCGGCGCGCAGGCCTTGCAGCAACGCCGCGCGCCGCTTCGATGAGACGCATAATCTTTCCTTCTATCGAAAATGCGGCTGAACGGCCGCGTACAGCGTTTTCCGGCTACATGCGGCCGGTCAACAGCAGGATCAGCAATACCAGCACGACCAGGCCTGCAATGCCGCTCGGGCCGTATCCCCACGACCCGCTGTAGGGCCACGCCGGCAAGGCGGCGATCAGCGCCACGATAAGAACGATCAATAAAATTGTTCCGACCGACATAGGAATGCTCCTTTCCTTTCTTGCGTACATGCATCCCTCATATCGCGCGCCGGCACGGCGTTGCGGCCGCGGTTGCTGCCTGCCTCCGCTGAATGCGGCCGGCTGTTCGGCCGCCTTTCATAGTCTTGTCACACACTCTCGCGCCTCTGGCTCGAGTGGCTCGCACACGTTAGACCGAAAATTCGAGGACAGTTCTTATGCGAGCGTCAAAGCGGCTTTGCCTGCCCGCGCCCGGCAGGGTGTCCTATGTTTCAAAAATTCTGATCCACCGGGAATTTGCCGCCGTTTCGCTGTCAGAAGGTAGTCGCCCCTGCGGCTTACCCAAACGGAGGCGGAGTGCAGCATTCCACACAACGAAACATGCGCGGCACGGTCGTGCGCTATCGCAGCCTGGGTGCGGCTTTCGAACGCACGCACGAGCGGGCAAGCCGCACGTGGGTTGCTGAGCGGCTCGCCGCACTCAAGCGTTACGAATACGGCGGCGAATACGAAGCGTCCGCCCGTTATCGCGGCCCGCTCTATTTCGTGCCCAACGACACTCTGGTCGGCCTGGAGCGCGCGCAAGGCCTGGGCATTGCGAGCGAGGCGGATATCTTCGGCGGTGTCGTGCCGCATGCATTCATTGCGACGAAGACGATCACCCATCCTCTGGTGTCATCGGAAGCGTTTGCCCCCGAAGGATGGTCCGATACGTTTGCAACCCGTGTAAGAGATGCGGTATTCCCGGGCTACTCCGCATTCACGCGGCAAGATGCGCGTCTGGCGGCGCGGCGCGTGCTCGAGCGCGGAAGCGCGCGCGTCAAGCTCGGACGGGGAATAGGCGGCATGGGCCAGGAAGTGGTCACCTCGCTCGATCAGCTCGATGGCATGCTGGATGCGGTCGGAGACGAGGCGCTCTGCCGCGACGGCATCGTCATCGAATGGAATCTCGAGGAAGCGATCACCTACAGCGTCGGGCAGGTGCGTGTCGCCGGCTTGCAGGCGAGCTATTGCGGCACGCAGCGCACGACTGCGAATGCCCAGGGCGCGCAGGTCTACGGCGGATCGGACCTGATCGTGGTGCGCGGAGGATTCGAAGCGCTGAAGGATGTCGACCTGACGCCGGAAGCGCGTCTCGCGGTCGAGCAGGCGCGCAAGTACGACACCGCCGCTTTCGAGGAATTTCCGGGCTTCATCGCCTCCCGCCGCAATTACGACGTCGCGCAGGGACTGGACGGGGGCGCGCGCCGCTGCTCCGGCGTGCTCGAGCAGTCCTGGCGCATCGGCGGCGCGAGCGCGGCGGAGATCGCAGCGCTCGAAGTGTTCCGCGCTGCGCCGGAGGTTTCGGCGGTGCGCGCTTCGACCGTGGAGGTGTACGGGAAGGCAAAGGTGCCGCCCCGCGCAATCGTGCAGTTCAGCGGTAAGGACGCGCACACCGGGCCGATGACCAAGTACGTCATCGTCGAGCCCTATGCAGACACGGATTGATGCGATGGAGATTGCCGTCGGCGGCGAGCGGCTCGCGGCCACGCTCCTTGCCCCGGCAACCCGGATGCCCGGCGTGCTGTTCGTCCACGGCTGGGGCGGCAGCCAGGAGCAGGACCTCGTGCGCGCCCGCGAGGCGGCGGGACTCGGTTGCATGTGCATGACGTTCGATCTGCGCGGCCACGTCGCGACCGAGCGCCAACGCGAGACCGTGACGCGCGAGGATAACCTCGACGACCTGCTCGCGGCCTACGACACTTTCGTCGCCCAGCCCGGCGTGGATCCTTCCGCCATCGCAGTCGTGGGCAGCAGCTATGGCGGCTATCTCGCGGCGATCCTCACGACGCTGCGCCCGGTTTGCTGGCTCGCGCTGCGCGCCCCCGCCCTCTACAAGGACGCAGGCTGGGAGAAACCCAAGCGACACTGCCACGTCGATCCCGATCTTCCCGCGTACCGGCGCCGCAGCGTGCGCTGGCAGGACAACCGGGCGCTCGGGGCGTGCGCGGCGTTCATCGGCGATGTGCTGATCGTCGAATCGGAGCACGACGTCGTCATCCCGCACCCGGTGATCGAGAACTACGTGGCGGCGTTCGGCAAGGCGCGCTCGATGACCGCGCGCTTGATCGAGGGCGCGGACCACGGGCTTTCCAGCGAAGCCGCGCAGCGCGCTTATACCACGCTGCTGCTCAACTGGCTCACGGAAATGGTGATCGGCGCGCGCACGAGCGCCCTCGCACCGCACGTGAACGCGCGCTCCGCTGCGCGGCACGCGGAAGCGGCGCCGCCGCCGGGCGCCGAATAGCGCCGGGCGCTCGTCAGATAGCGCGCGCCGCCTTCAACCGCGCGAGGCGCTCGGCATCGTATCCGAGCGCGCGCAATATCGATTCCGTGTCCGCGCCGAGTGCGGGCGCCGGCTGCAACGGCGCGCGCTCGCTCGCGTAGCGCACCGGCGGCGCGAGGGCGCGGTACGTACCGCCCGGTGCCGGGGCGTGCGGCACCTCGGCGAGGCGGCCGTGTTCCGTAACGAACGGATTTTCGAGCGCCTGCGCGACATCGAGCACCGGTGCGGCGGGAACCGCTCCGCCAAAAATGGCGAGCCATTCGCCGGTCGAGCGCTTGAGCAACTCAGCCTCGACCACTTCGTTGACGAGCGGCCGGTTGGCGAGCCGGTCGGCGAAGGTGCGAAACCGCGCGTCGCTCGCCCACTCTGGGCGCTCGAGCGCCCGGCACAGCGCCGGCCAGAACTTTTCCTTGTTGCACATGATGTAGATCCAGCCGTCCGCGGTGCGGTAGAGCTGGCACGGCGTGAGCGAGGGGTGGGCCGAGCGCGGCAGGCGGTCCTGGCGATAACCGCTGTTGAGATACCACGTCGCGAGATAGCTCACGTTGAAGAGCGCGACATCGAAGAGGCTCACGTCGACGTCCCGCCCCGTTCCCGTTGACCTTGCGGCGAGCAGCGCGGAAACGAGCCCGTACGCCATGGCGAGCCCGCTCATGAGATCGACGATCGAAAGGCCGCAACGCGCCGGCGGGCCGCCCGGCTCGCCGGTCAACGCGAAGTACCCGGTTTCCGCCTGCATCAGAAAATCGAAACCGGGCCACGCCGCACGCGGGCCCTCACGGCCGTAAGCGGAGAGGAACGCGCAGATGATCTTCGGGTTGTGCGTCTTGAGCTGCTCGTAGGTGAGCCCGAGCTTCTGCGGGACATCGCCGCGGAAATTGCACGCGATCGCGTCGGCCGAGCGCACGAGGTCGTGCAGCACCGCTCGCCCCTCCGGCACGCCGAGGTCGAGCGTGAGGCTCCGCTTGTTGCGGTTGAAGGTGTGGAAGAACTGGCTGTCGCCGGGCGCGAAGAAGTGCGGCCCCACCGCGCGCGACATGTCGCCGCCGTCGGAAGGATTTTCGATCTTGATCACTTCCGCGCCGAGATCCGCCAGGTAGAGGGTGCCGAACGGGCCCGCCCCGTACTGCTCGAACGCCAGCACCCGCACGCCGTGCAAAGGCAGCATCAATAGCGCCTCACGCGGGATGCCGCTTCACGAGCTGCCGCGCGATGATGATGCGCTGCATCTCGTTGGTGCCTTCGCCGATCGCGAGCAGCGGCGCGTCGCGATAGTAGCGCTCGATGTTGAACTCGGGAGAGTAGCCGTACGCCCCGAGGATGCGCATCGCTTCGATCGAATTCTCCACCGCCGCCTCGGTCGCGTAGAGCTTCGCCATGCCGGCCTCCATGTCGCAGCGCGCGCCGGTATCGTAGGCGCGGGCGGCCGATTCGACGAGTAGCCGCGCCGCTTCCACGCGCGTTGCCATGTCGGCGAGCTTCAGCTGGATCGCCTGGTGCTCTGCGATGGGCTTGCCGAAGGTCTCGCGCTGCTGCGCGTACGCGAGCGCTTCTTCGAGCGAGGCGCGTGCGATGCCCACACCGCGCGCAGCGACGTTGATGCGGCCCAGCTCGAGCCCCGCGAGGATCTGCTTGAGCCCCTGCCCCTCCACGCCGCCGACGAGATTCTCCGCCGGCACCCTCACGTGCTCGAACGTCACTTCCCCGGTATCGATGCCACGATAACCGAGTTTCTTGAGCTTGCGCGCGCGAAAGCCCGCCTCCCTTTCCACGATGAGCAGGCTCATGCCGCGATGAGGGGGACTTGCCGAAGGGTCGGTCTTGACGAGCACCGCGAGCGCGTTGCCTTCCACGCTGTTGGTGATCCACATCTTGGTGCCGTTCACGACGTAATGCGCGCCTGCGCGTGTGGCGCGCACGCGCACCGCCTGGAGATCGGTGCCGCAGCCCGGCTCCGTGAGCGCAATACCGGTGCGCAACGATCCGCTCGCCAGCCTCGGCAGGAGGCGCCGCTTCTGCTCCTCCGTGCCGAAGCGCTCGATCGCCGCTGCCGCGATGAGGTGTGAATTGAATAATCCGCAGAGCGACATCCACACCGCCGCGATGCGCTCCACGATGCGCGTGTACACCGTGGCAGAAAGGCCGAGACCGCCGTACTGCGGAGCGATCGTCGCGCCATACAAGCCCAGCTCGCCGAGCCGGTCGGCGAGCTCCCTCGGATATTCGTCCGCCGCTTCCAGCGCACGCACGTGCGGACGCACCTCGCGTTCGAGGAAGCGCTCGACGGCATCGATGAGCAGGCGGTCCTGCTCGGTGTTCTGATCGCCCGCGGTGGTCACTGCCTCTCCTGCGAGCGAGTCGCTGCGCGCTTCGGAACGAGGAAGGCGCGCTCGTAGGTCATGACGACCGTGCCGTCCGCTTTCCGCGCTGTCGTGCGCGCCGTCACGACGCCCGCGTTCGGCCGCGAAGCCGAGTCGCGCTTCGCGAGGATTTCGGATTCCGCGTAAAGCGTATCGCCGATGAAGACCGGCGCCGGCATGCGAATGTCGGTCCAGCCCAGATTGCAGATGGCGTTCTGGCTCAGATCGCGCACGCTCATGCCGGCGACGATGGAGAGCGTGAGGCAGCTGTTCACCACGATGCGCCCGTATTCGGTTCCCGCAGCATATTGCGCATCGAAATGCAGCGGGTGCGTGTTCATCGTGAGCAGGGTGAACCAGGTATTGTCCGCTTCCGAGATGGTGCGGCCCGGCCAGTGGCGATAGACGTCTCCCACTGCAAAGTCTTCGTAGCAGCGGCCGGGGGTCGCGGGGGGCGGCGCATTCACCCCTGCCGGCCCCGCCGCCATCACGCATTCCGGGTGGCGACGCGCCGCTTCGCGCGCTGCGGCTCGGGACGGGCGAGCCGCAGGATCGATGCGATGTCGCGCGCCTGCTCGAGCGCGAGCAGGCCGCGGGCGAGCGCCTCCGCGCGCTCGCGCGGGAGATACGGCCCGGCGAGGCCATCGAATTTCGCGCGCAATTCGGAGGCGGAGAGGAAGTTCGCGGGCTCGCCCTTGGGCACGCGCACGTACGTGTCAAACTCGCCGCGCGCCGTTGTCATGTGCACCGCGGCGCTCATCTCCGCCGGAAAGTCGGTCTGCGCGCGCGGATCGACGCGTGTGCGGATACGCTTGCACAGCGCAAGCGTTTCGGCGTCACCGAGATGCCGCGCGTAGTCGTCCCACGCAAGCCCGCCGGTGCGCAGCGTCACGGCCCCGCAGAACGCCATCGAAAACTGTCCGTCCACGACGGAGGCGGGCGCCTGCTTCGCCGCCTCCGGGTCGCCGATGATCTTCCAGCCCGGCTCCGGGAGCCCCACCATGACTTCCTTCACTTCTTCGACCTTGATCGCGTGCGCGTCCATCAGCGCGCGGATGCCGTCGATCGCCGCGTGGCTGTAGCGGCAGGAAGGGTACGGCTTCACCGCGATCTTCAGCGTCTCCCAGCGCGTGCCGAGCGCATCCACGACCTTCGCCGCATCCGACGCGGGTGCATAGGCGTGGAGGAAGCCCCACTTGCCTTCTATGGCGTCGGCCGCGCCCTGGTACCCCTCGGCGGCGAGCGTTGCCGCCGCAAGCCCGCACATCGCCGCATGGCCCACGTGCGAGCGCTTGGTCCACGCGCCGTTCACCAGAAACTGGAGCGATCCTGCCGCCATGCTGAGCACGATGCCGAAGGCGCTCGCGATTCCGTCCGCGTCGAGTCCGAGCAGGCGCCCCGCCGCGGCGGCGGCACCAAAGGCGCCGCACGTTGCCGTCGGATGAAAACCGCGGTCATAGTGCGCCGCGGGATCGAGCGCGAGACTCAAGCGTATTTGCACTTCGTAGCCCGCGACGATCGCCGCGATTGTCGCCCGCCCGTCCGCGCCGGTCATTTCCGCCGCGGCGAATGCCGCGGGAATGATGGGCGCGCTCGGATGTAGCGAACCGGGCGCATGGGTGTCGTCGAAATCGAGCGAGTGCGCGAGCGTGCCGTTTACCATCGCGGCGCCGGCGGGCGTATAGCCGGCCGCATCCCCGATCACGGTGCACGGGCCCTGCGCGAGCCCGAGCCGTTGCGCCGCGGCGATCATCGCCGGCGTCGATTCCGCGTCGTGCCGTGCGCGCACCATGATGCCGGCAAGATCGAGCGCGAGCGCCGGCACGCGCGCACGCACGTCCGGCGGAAGGGCCTCGAACGTGAGCTCGTGTACGAATCGGGCAAGGGTGCGGGTAGTCATCGATCGATCTCCTTCCTCCCGCGACGATCGTGCGCGAGATGCACACCGTGCCTCAAGCGTCCGTTGTGCCGGGAAATTCTGCCCGACGCACTCCGGCGCGTCAACGCGAAGGCGCGCCGCGGCGCGCGATGAACCCGCCTGCCGCCATGATGGCGCCGACGATCCAGAACACCGCGGCGAGACCGAGCGCGGAGCCGACGGCGCCGAACACGATGGGGCCGGTCACGCGAACGAAATTGTTTGCCGTCAGGCGCAACCCCAGCGTCTGCCCCGATCGGCCTTCGGCGGAGCGGCTGAACATCAGTATCACCGTGAGCGGAATGCCGATCCCCATGCCGAGCCCGAAGAGGAACGCGATGGCGCCCAGCACGAAGACATTGCTCGAAAACGGCACCAGCGCAAAGCCGACCGCGCCCATGAAGAACACCCACGCGAGCAGCCTCTCGCCGGCGACGCGCTTCACGAGCCATGCGAGGAAAAGCCGCACGACAAACGCCGCGACCGCGAGCGTCGCAAGCACCGCGCCGATGGCGGAGGCGGAGAGGCCGATCGAGTGGCCGTAGATCGGAAGATAGAACTGGAAGAGGTCGGTGCCGAGCTGCACCAGGCCGCTCACAAAGAGCATGTACCACACTTCGCGATCGAAAAGCGCACGCCCCGTGCCCGCGTCGACCGGCGCCTCGCTTCTTCCCGGGGGGAAGAGGCGTCCCCAGGCAAGTACCAGTACGAGGGCGATGACCGATTGCGACGCGACGACGAGGCAGGCTGCGGCATGCCCGAAGTGATCGATGGAGAACCCCGCGAGGAGCGGCCCGGTGAAATTCGTCACGGCGCCGGTCAGGCTGAAGTTGCTGAAGTTGCGCGCGCGGGCTTCCGGCAGGCTCAGTGTCCCCACGAGGTTCTGCAGCGTCACGTGAAAGAACGCGAGCGCAAGACCGTTGAGCGCCGCGGCGACATAGAACGCGGGGATCGCGCGCACGAAGAACGGCAGCACGAGCGACGCGGCGCCGCAGCAGGCGGCGAAGAGCAGCAGCCCGCGCGCGCCGGTGCGATCGGCGAGCGCCCCCACCGGCCACGAGAGTAGCAGCGGAAAAAGAAAGAGGAGGCCGCCCAGCACGCCGACCGAGGACGCGGGCGCGCCCAGTTCGAGCGCGTAGAGCGTCAGCACCACGCGCGCTGCATTCGCACCCACGAAATTGAAGAAGGTGAGCGCGAGCGTGAGATGGATCGCCACTAGCGTACGATCCGACGAGTGCGAGACGGCACGTGTTGTTGTTCTGTTCTTTGGAAACGCATTATGTTTTTTTTGCACCAGCGCTCGCCGGCTTGGCGGCGCGATCGGCCGGCTTGGCGTTACATCAGGTTTCCTGCGTTGACGTTGAGATTCACGCCCGTGATGTGGCGCGCCTCGTGCGAAGCGAGAAAGAGAACCGCCTCGGCGGTATCGATCGGTTCCACGAGGCACTTCATGGGATTCTGCGCGGCGATGCGCTCGAGGCTTGCGGCGTCGCGCACCTTCTTCACGCGCGGCGTGAGGGTTGTGCCGGGCGCGACCGTGTTGACCGTGATGCCATGGGGCCCGAGATCGCGCGCGAGGAGCTTGCTGAAGCCGATGACGCCCGCCTTCGCTGCGCCATACGGCAGATACGAGGGCGCATACGGGTTGGGTGCAATGCCGGCGCCCGAGGCGATGCTGATGATCCGGCCCTTCTTCTTCGCCATCATGATAGGGGCGACCGCGCGCGCGCAGTAGAAGACGCTCGTCAGATTGACGTCGATCACGCGCTCCCACTCTTCGTCACTGATCTCGGCAATCGGCGCGAGCTGATGAAAGCCGCCCGCCGCGTTAACGAGTATGTCCACCGTGCCGAATCGCCCGGCCACGCCACGTACCATGGCTTCGATGTCCTGCGAGCGCGTCACGTCGGCGCGGAAGACTTGCGCGTGACCGCCCGCGGCCGCAATCACGCTTTCCACGCGCTGCGCTTCATCGAGCGCGATGTCCACCAGCGCCACTGCCGCCCCCTCGCGTGCAAAAGTCATTGCGATCGCTTCGCCTATGCCCTGTGCCGCGGCAGTGACGATGGCGACCGCACCCTCCAGCCTGCCCGTCGATGACATCCGAAAGACCCTCCGTCAAACCCCTATAATACCAAGCCGAGGCAAGCGGCCTGCGCATGCGGGCTGCGTGCGCCGACAAATTACTTCTTCGCCAACCAACATACCCATCATGCCCGACGATCTTCGTTCCAAATACGGCGCCGACGCGTTTCACGCGGGCCGCAACCTGCAACCGCGCACTTTCGAGCAGCGGCTCGCCCAGCGCGACAGTCTCGACCAGCACTACACGAAGCTCTGGGTCGATTTCGCGATCAAGGGCCTCGGCACGCGGCCCGCGCTCGACGCGCGCACTCGGTTCCTGGTGCTCATCGGCCAGTACACGATGGCGCGCAGCCACGGGCCGCTCGAGGACACGATTTACGCCGCGCTCGCGGCGAGCGTGCCGGCGCGTGAAATACTCGAAATCATCCTGCAATGCACGGTGTACGGCGGGCATACGGTGGTTGAGCCGGCCATCGAGCTCTTTCACCGCATCGCTGCCGAGGAGGGCCTGCTCAAGGAGCTCCGCGCCTCTCAGCTCCCGCCCGACGGCAATGACCGCCAGCGCTCGTACGAAGCCGAGCGCGCAACTTGGCATCCCGACGACCTCGCGGACCCGCGCTGCGAGCCACTCATGAAGCGCCATGGCTGGCTCGCGGTCGGGCGCGGGCTTACGCTGCGCCCGCGGCATCACCTCAACATCCTCGCATGGCTCGATGCGATCGACAGCGATTTCGCCGATCTCTGGGTCAAGTTCTGCTACGGCGGCATGTATGCGCGCGGCATCGTGGACGACAAGACGCGGCTCCTCTGCATGATCGGCGACTGCCTCGCCGTCGGCGAAGAAACGCAGGCGCGGGGCCACATGCGGGGCGCGCTGAGAAATGGCGCAAACCCGAGAGAGATTCTCGAAGTGATCTTCCAGACCTGCGTCAACTTCGGCATGCCGCCGATGCTGAAGGCCCTGGAAGTGTTCGTGCAGGTGCTCGCCGCGGACAAGCGCCTCGCCGAGATCGGCAATCCCCCGCTCAAGGTGGACACGTTCGACAAGTGAGACGCTTGGCATCGAGGCACGCGGCCCGGCCGGGAATTTTCATCGCTTGCCGCATGTTTATAATGGGCCGCAATCTTCCGGCGTAAGGCCCCGATGGGCCATTCACCCAGGAGTTCCCATCATGATTCGCGCTTTCGGTATAGCTGCCTTGCTCTTCGTTCTCCCGGCCGGCGCCGCATTCGGCCAGCAATCGAAGATGAGTTTTTTCGTGACGAGCGTCGGCAGCGGGAAGGGCGCCGACTTCGGCGGACTCGTCGGCGCGGACAAGCACTGCCAGACGCTGGCCGCTGGCGCGGGCGCGGGCGGCAGCAGCTGGAAGGCGTACCTCAGCCAGACTGCAAAGGCCGGCGAGCCTGCAGCGCATGCACGCGAGCGCATCGGCAAAGGGCCATGGCAGAACGCGAAGGGTGTCGTGATCGCGCGCAACATAGCCGACCTGCACAGCCAGAACAACAAGATCAACAAGGACAGCGCACTCACCGAGAAGGGGGACAAGGTGAACGGCCGGGGCGACACGCCGAACATGCACGACATCCTCACGGGATCGCAGCCCGACGGCACGGCGTTCTCCGGCAACGAGGACAGGACGTGCAACAACTGGAGGAGCAGCGATGCGGGACAGGCCATGGTCGGCCATCACGACCGCATGGGGTTGCGTGATGACGAAACGTCGCGCTCGTGGAATTCGTCGCATCCGTCGCGCGGCTGCAGCCTCGATGCCTTGAAGGCGTCCGGCGGCGCCGGGCTGCTCTACTGCTTCGCGGCGAACTGACCGCTATTTCAACTGGAGACGATGATGGCCAAGGCCTACTGGATCGCGTGTTACCGCTCCATCAAGAACCCCGATGCGCTCGCGGCGTACGCGAAGCTCGCCGCGCCGGCGGTGCAGGCGGCGGGCGGGCGCTTTCTCGTTCGCGGCACGCCCGCCAAGACGTACGAGCACGGGCTCAATCAGCGCGTCGTCGTCATCGAATTCGAGAGCGTCGCGCAGGCGACGGCCGCGCATGACAGCCCCGCTTACCAGGAAGCGCTGAGCGTGCTCGGCGATGCGGCCAAGCGTGATATACGCATCGTCGAAGGGCTGGCGTAAACGCGCGGGCCATCATGAGCGAGACCGCCGTCGATATCCGGGGCACCGAGGCGGAGATACCGTACACCGCCGACACCGGCGAGAAGCTCGTCAATGAGACCTTCGGCCCCAACAACATCCGGCGCCGCTCGTCCGGGACTATCGAGTGGCATCGCGTCGCAATCCGCAACGCGCGACCGCTCGCGCGCGAGCTCACTCTCGAGTACAACGGTTTCACGCTGGTGAGCCAGGAAACGGCGGTGCGCGATTTCTTCGAGCCGGGGGCGATCGAGACCGTCTACTATCCGGAAGTCGCGGAGTTGATCGCGCGTCTGTCGGGCGCCGCGCGGGTGCACGTCTTCGATCACACGCTGCGCTCCGGGGACGAGAACGAGCGCGAAGCAAAGTTGATTCGCGAGCCGGTGCTGTGGGCGCACAACGACTACACCGAATGGTCCGCGCCGCAGCGCCTGCGCGATCTCTTTCCCGAGGAGGCGGAAACGCTGCTCGCCCGGCGCTACGCCATCATCCAGGTGTGGCGCGCGATCAACCGTCCGATCCAGTCGAATCCGCTGGCGATAGCAGATGCGGCGAGCGTCGTCTTCGAAGACCTCCTCATTGCGGAACGCCGCTATCCGGGCCGCGTGGGGCAGACCTACCGGTTGCGCTACAACCCCGCGCACCGCTGGTTCTATTTCCCCGAGATGAAGCGCGAGGAAGCGCTCGTCTTCAAGGTGTTCGATTCGGAGAAAGACGGCCGCGCGCGCTTCACGGCGCATACCTCGTTCAACGATCCGCAGACGCCGACGGGTGCACCACCGCGCCAGAGCATCGAAGCGCGCGCTTTCGCCTTTTACTGACCTCCTCCTAAGGACCCGCTGCGGCGGGCCTGTATTCCTTACCGCCTGGCCGATCAGACGACGTCGGCTTCGCGGCCGTAGTAGCGCAGCTTCCCGGGGCCGCGCTCTTTCGCCTCGTACATGGTCGCATCCGCGTTCCTCAGCAGGATCTCGGGCTCCGCGCCGTCGTGCGGGAAGAAAGCCGCGCCGATGCTGCAGCTAACGTTGACCTCGCAGCCGTCGATCAGGACGGGCTCGGAGATCGACTCCAGCACCCGTTGCAGCACCGGGGTCGCGGACTCGCGGTTCGGCAGGTCGGGGAGCACCATGATGAACTCGTCGCCGCCGTGCCGGGAAACGATGTCGCCTTCGCGCGTGCACGAGGCGATGCGGGACGCGATTTCCTTGAGCAGCCGGTCGCCGCCGCTGTGCCCGAAGGTGTCGTTCACCCACTTGAAGCGGTCGAGGTCGATGAAGACGACCCCCACCATGCGATCGTTGCGCGCGGCATGCGCGAGCGCCTGGCGCAGATGCTCGTGCATCAGGTTGCGGTTCGAAAGGCCGGTCAGCACATCGTAATAGGCAAGCTCGTTCAGCCTTTCCTGTTTCGCGATGTAGTCGAGCGCGAACGAAACGTCCGCCGCCAAGTCGCCGAGGATGCGCGTTTCCTCGACGTCGAAGAACCCGCTCTCGGCCGCGTAGATCACCCAGAACCCGATCACCGCGTCCTCGCAGAGGAGCGGCAGTGCGATCATCGAGCCATAGGCCGGCAGGACGTGATGCTGAATGCCGGCGCGCGCTTCGCTCTCGATGCGGTTGACGACGATTTCCTTTCTCTGCCTGACCGCGCGCCCGATGACGCTGCGCTCGCCCAGCACCTCGGCCGGGCGCCGCATGAACTCCTCCACGCGATAGGCGTCGCGGCCGCTCCATGCGACCGGTATCACGCTGGAGGTGTCGGCGACGGTGAGCCCGATCCATGCCATGCGGAAGCCCCCGCGCTCCACCGCCACGTTGCAGATTTCCTGGAAGAGCTGGCGGCGGTCGCGGATGCGCACGATGCACGCGCTGATGCCGCTCTGCACCGCGCGCACGCGCTCCATGCGGGCGGCCCTCTCGTCCTGCTTCAAACGGTGGCGCGCTTCCTCGGCCTCGCGCACCGCCCGCATCACCGCCGGCGGCAGGCGCGCGAGGTTGCTCTTGAGCACGTAGTCGGTCGCGCCGTGCTTGAGCGCATCGATCGCGCGCTCCTCGCCGATCGTTCCGGAAACGAAGATGTAAGGGATGTCCGGGCGCTTCTCGCGCACGAGCCTGAGCGCCGACAGGCCGTCGAACCCCGGAAGGGAGAAGTCGGAGAGCACGAGATCGGGCGCGAAGCGCTCCAGCTCGTACACGAGGTCACGCTCGTTGGCGACAACTCGCGTCTCGCATGCGATCCCCGCACGCCGCAGCATGCTCGTTTCGAGTTCCGCGTCGGTGGCCGCATCCTCCAGGAGGAGGACCCTCAATATGGATTCCATCGGTGATTCCACGCACGGCCGGCATCAGGAAGGCTGCCGAGACGACAGACAAATCAACCAGCACGATATATGAGGACGTGCTGTTCGCCAAGGCAGCAGATCACGCAAAATGTGTGGAGTATCTCCGACAGCGTGTCGCGCGATCTCTACAGGTGCGCGGTATGCGACCTTCGCGATACGCGATCGCGGGCGAGCGAAATCAGTCGCTCGCGCCCGTGCCGGCGGCCGCGGGGCCCCCTTTGCCGAGGCGCTTCAGCACCTTCACGCGCTGCACGGTATCTCCTGCAAGATGCGTCCACACTATCGCATCGCGCACGAGCTTCTCGGCCCGCGCGTTCATCATGCAGCCCTCGGCGCCGTGAATCTCCATGTTGAGGCGGGTCACGCGTTGTATGACGTCGGTGGAATAGTTCATGACGAGGCCGGCATTCGCCGAATGCTCTCTGCGGTCGTGCAGCCACGCGACGCGCAGCACGTACGAGCGCAGCGCCTCCGTGAGCATGTGCATCTCGTTCAGCTTCAACTGGACGAGCTGATGCTCCATGAGGTACTTCCCGGCGCGCTGGTGGGTGCGCGAAAAGTGCATCGCCATCTCCACCGCATCATCGCACACGCCGAGCGCGTTCGCCGCGAGCTCGAGATCGCCGAAGAGATCCCCGCCGGTGGTGTCGCCGCGCCCCGCCTTGACCGACCCTGTACCCACCTGCCCGACGACGTTCGCGTGCGGCACGCGCGCGTTTTCGAAGATCAGCTCCGCGTTCTGGTAGAAGCGCCACCCGCGCTTGTTGAAGATTTTGCCGATGCGAAACCCGGGCGTTCCCTTGGGCACCATGAAGAGAGTCCCGCCCTCCTTGATGCTCACATCGGGATTGGTGCGCGCATCGACGAAGAAGAGCGAGCCGACGCTGCCGTTCGCGATGAAGCACTTCTCGCCGTTCAGGATCCACTCGTCGCCCTGCCGCACCGCGCGCACGCGGTATCCCGCCTTCGGGTCGTCCTCCGGCGGCATGCGGTTGTCCGAACCCGCGTTCGGCTCGGTAATGCCGCGCCCCATGACGTAGCGATGATCGGCGAGAAACGGCTTCAGGAAGCGCTCCTTCTGATCCTCGGTGCATGCCGAGGCGATCAAATGGCTCCACTTCCAGTTCTGGCTGAACGCCTTGGAGATCGCGCTGTCGCCCTTCGCGAGCTCCGCCATGACGAGCGCCTGGGACACGAAGTCAGCGCCCGGGCCGCCCCACTGCCTGGGCACTGCGAGCGTACGAAAGCCGAGCTTCGAGCCCTTCTCGATGATCTCCCAATCCCACGGCTCGAAGCCGCCCTCGGTCTGGTCGCACTCGAGCGAGATCGGCCGGATCTCCTCCTCGGCGAATTTGCGCGCCTCCATCTGCCAGCCGCGCTGCTCCTCGTTGAGCGAAAAATCCATGTCTGCTCCTGTCTTCCGTTATGCCGCAATTGGCCGCTGATAGCCCGCCACCGCCTCCGCTATTTCGAGCTTGGACGCCGTGTCGGCCTCTTCCGAGTGGAGAAATACCATCCCGTCGTGCACGTATTTCTGCAGCGGCATGTCGCGCATGACGCCCATGGCGCCGAAGCACTCGGCAGCATAGAGCGTCACCTCGTGCACCGCTTCGGCGGCGTAGATGCGGGCCATGGCGTGCAGCGGCAGCGCCGGGAGGCTGCGATCGGCGAGGGCTTCCGGATGGTCCGCGGCCCAGGCCGCTTTCCAGATCATCGTGCGCGCGAGCTCGAGCTTGAGCGCGCAGTCGGCAAGCTTGCCGCCGATCGCCTGGTGCTCGATGATGTTGCGCCCACCCTGGCGGCGGATCCTGGCGTACTCGACCGCCGCCTCGCAGGCTGCGCGTCCGACACCGAGATTCACGGCCGCGAGCGGCGGCTCGCCGCGCAGCGCCGGCACGCCGCCGGCGAGGCGTCCTTCACCTTCCTTCCCGAGGAGGCGCGCGGCGGCGACTCGGCAGTCCTTGAACGTCACGCTGGCTCCGGGGCCGTGGTGCCAGCGAATACCGGGCGCACCCGTGGCAGCGGTGCCGCCGATGGCGCGAATCGTCTCCCCGACGGTGAGCCCGCGCGTGTCGCGCGGCACGAGAAAAGTGCTCGTCGCGCGCGCCCCCGCTTTCGCTTCCCCGGTGCGCGCAACGACCGCAAAGAGCTTCGCGATCGGCGCATTCGCCACGAACGGAACAGTGCCGTTGATCACCCAGTCGCTGCCTTGCTTCACCGCCGTCAACGGGGAACCGCCGCTCTCGGTGAACGGACGGTGATACGACCAGCCCACCGCCTCGGCATGCGCGCCCGCGAGCGCGAGATGGCAGCGATCGTCCTCGGTGAATTTCGCGAGATGCTCGCGCGTTTCCAGGCTCATGTCCGGGGTGAATATCTCGCGCGCGAGCAGCGCTGTTTGCGCAAGTGCGCTCGCGATATCGACGTCGCCGGCCGCGAGCTCTTCGAGCACGATGCACAGGGTGAGCGTGTCCGCGGCGGCACCGCCCGCCTCTTCCGGAAGCGCAAGCGCACGCAGTCCCATCTGCGAAGCCTTTTCGAGGAGGTCGGTCAGCAGCGGCTTCTCGAAGGGCTGCAGACGGTCCGGATGCAGCGCAACCGGCTTGATTTCGCATTCGACGAAGTCGCGCAGCGTGTCGCGGAATTCGAGTTGTTCTGCGGAAAGATGAAGGTTGTACATGTCAGACAGTTTCCCCAGGTTAGCAGGCGTTGGATGAGCAGGAGGTGCGCGGCGCGCCTTTATCGCAGCAGCGGTGCCGCTGCGCGAGGCGACGACGAAACCGTTCCCGAAATATAACGGCATAGCCGATGCATGGGAAGAAACGCTCTCATGATGTGGACCCGCGCCTCATCAGTACACCGCGGTCGCATAACGGCCGGCCCGCGCCGTTCCGCGGTACATGCCTTCGCTCACGAACGGCATCGCGATGCGGCCCGCACGATCGACGGCGATCAGCCCGCCATCCGCCCCGAGCGCCACGATACGGTCGAGGGCGCGCCGGGCGGCGCGCGCGACCGGCTCGCCGCGATAGCGCATGCGTGCCGCGACATCGTAGGCCACCACCGCGCGGATGAAGGCTTCCCCATGGCCGGTGGCGGAGACGGCGCACGTCGCGTTTTCGGCATAAAGCCCGGCGCCGACGAGAGGCGAATCGCCCACACGGCCCGGCATCTTGTTCGTGTAGCCGCCGGTCGATGTCGCAGCCGCAAGATTTCCGCTGCAATCGAGCGCCACGGCGCCCACCGTTCCGTGGCGCTCGGCCGCGCTCGCCTGCGCGCTAAGTCCGCTCCGCTCGCGCGCACGGGCCGATTCGAGCGCGAGAAGGCGCTCCGGCGTCGTGTAGTAATCGGCACGGGCGAGGGGCACACCCGCGCTCCGCGCGAACTTATCGGCCGCAGGACCGGCAAGCAGCACGTGCGGCGTGCGCTCCATCACGGCGCGCGCTGCAAGCACCGGGTTTTTCACGCGCCTCACGGCAGCGACAGCGCCCGCGCGCGCCGTCGCACCATCCATCACGCCGGCATCGAGTTCATGCTCGCCGGCTGCGTTCAATACCGCACCGCGCCCGGCGTTGAACAGCGGCGAGTCTTCCAGCACGACGACCGCCGCCACGACGGCGTCGAGGGCGCTTTCGCCCCGTTCGAGCATTGCATACCCGGCGCGCAGCGCTTCGGTCAGTGTCTCGCGATAGCGCTGCTCATGCTCCGCGCTCATGTGCCTGCGGGAAATCGTCCCCGCGCCGCCGTGGATCGCGAGCGCGCAACGATATGAAGCCGACCCGTGTCCCAACGCGGTTCAGCCGGCAAGCGCAACGAGTTCGCGGTAGAGCGCATCGGAGAGCACGACGCCTTCCGCACGCGCCCGGGCCGCGGCGTGCTGCCGGCGCGAACCGGGAAGACGCACGCCTTCATCGCGCAGCAAAGCGTCGACCAAAGCTTCGAGCCGCGCGTAATACGCCTCCGATCCGGCAAGCGCCGCCGGATCGATGGCGAGCAGCGCATGGCCGATGTCCGGCTTGCCGCCCGGCTCGAAGTATGAATCGTTCTCGAAGCTCAATGCCGCGCCGGTCAATGCGACGCACAGGAGTTCCACCATCAACGCGAGCATCGTGCCTTTGACTCCACCTATCGCAGCGAGGCTTCCGGTGAGCGCGGCGTGCGGATCGGTCGTCGGCCTGCCTTCGCGATCAAGCGCCCAGCCGAGGGGGATCGGCTTCCCTTCCTTCGCATGCAGCATGATCTTGCCGCGCACGACTTCCGTGAGCGAGAGATCGATGACGATCGGCGCCGCGTTCCTGCGAGGGAAGATGGCGGCGATCGGGTTGGTACCGAAGAAGGGTTTCCTGCCGCCCCACGCGTTGATTGCCGCCGGGGAATTGGTGAAGGCAAGTCCGACGAGCCCCGCCTCGGCGATCGGGCTCAGGTGATAGCCGGCCGCACCGAAGTGATGGCTGTTCCTTACCCCCACGAAAGCGACGCCGTGCCGCTTCGCGCGCGCGATCGCCTCCTGCACGGCCAGCGCGGCCGCTTCGTACGCGAGCCCGCCGCCCGCATCGATCAAGCACGTGCCGCCCATTTCGCGCACGCGCGCCGGCCGAGCGCTGCCGTTCGCCCGTCCCGCTCTCAGGTGCTCGCAGTAGAGCGCAACGCGCGAGATGCCGTGACCCGCAAGTCCTTCGGTTTCCGCTGCAACGAGCGCAGCCGCTGTGGCGCGCGCCATTGTCGGCGACGCCCCGCAATTTTCCAGCGCGCGGAGGGTAAGATCGGTCAATTGACCAACAGAAACATGCGGCATGGTGTCGTGGGCTTGCTGAGCGAGGCGGTGTCTACACGGAACGGCATTACGCTGTCGCCGTTTTCTCCTCGAGAAGCGTTTCTCCGGGCCTGACGCGCGTGAACTGCACCGGGCGCATCGAGATGTCGAAACGTCCGTCCTGCCACGTCACGCACGTATAGCGCGAGTTTGCGAGGTCCCGCACCTCGGGAAAGTCTTCACGGTAATGCGCGCCGCGCGAATCCTCGCGCGCCCTCGCGGCGAAGCGGATCGCCTTCGACACGAGTATCAGGTTCTTGAGATTGAGCCAGTCGTGCCAGGTGAGATTGAAGGCGAGATCGCCTTGCGGCACGCCGGTCTCGTCGAGCCGCGCTTCGAGTTCGTCGAGCGCGCCCTCCGCGCGGCCGAGCCCTGCCGCACTCCGGATGATGCCGACATCGTCCCACATGAGATCGTAGAGCCGCTCGCGTACGGCGTTGACATCCCCGACCGGCTTGCTGAGCGGC
>CAMPGR010000072.1 GCA_946885605.1 uncultured Pseudomonadota bacterium | reverse complement strand
ATTCGGGGCTTCGGCTACTTCGCTGCCGGCTGTACCGCGCGCGCTGCCTCGCGCCGGCGCAGGTGGTGCACGAGCTCGCCCACGATCCCCCGGCGGAACGTGAGCACGCACACGACGAAAACCAGCCCCTGCACGACAGTCACCCACGCGCCGAGCTGGGCAAGATAATTCTCCATGGCGAGCACGACGAGCGCGCCCACGACCGGGCCGAAGATCGTTCCCATGCCGCCGACGAGCGTCATCAGGACGACCTCACCGGACATCGTCCAGTACACCGCGTTGAGTGCCGCCAGCTGGAACACGAGCGCGTTCGTCGCACCGGCAAGACCCGAGAGTGTGGCCGAGAGCACGAACGCGAGCAGCTTGTAGCGGTCGGTGTTGTAGCCCAGCGATATCGCGCGCGGCTCGTTCTCGCGGATTGCCTTCAGCACCTGCCCGAACGGCGAGTGGATGATGCGGTAGATCAGGAGAAAGCCGCCGATAAAGATCACGAACGCCAGCGCGTACATCGCGCGCACGTCGCTGAGATCCACGAGCCCGAAGAGCTTGCCGCGCGGCACCGCCTGGATGCCGTCCTCGCCATGCGTGAACGGCGCCTGCACGCAGAAGAAGTAGACCATCTGCGCGAGCGCGAGCGTGATCATCGCGAAGTAGATGCCCTGGCGACGGATGGCGATGAGGCCCGAGACGAGCCCGAGCGCGCACGACGCCGCCGTGCCGGCGAGGATCGCGAGCTCCGGCGTGAGCCCCCAGACCTTCGCCGCGTGCGCCGTGGTGTATCCCGCCATGCCGAGGAACATGGCGTGACCGAAGGACAGCAGCCCCGCGAAGCCGAGGAGCAGGTTGAAGGCGCACGCAAACAGCGCGAAGCACATGACCTTCATCAGGAACACGGGATAGATGACGAGCGGCCCCAGGATGAAGAACGCGAGCATCACGGCGAACGCGATGCGCTGCTGTCCCAGTTCCCGGGCCCTGGCCGGTGCGCTGATCGCGAGTTGGTCGGTGGCCATGTCGTCCGCTACTTCTGCGTGCCGAAGAGGCCCGCCGGCCTCAGCATGAGCACGATCGCCATGACGATGAAGATCACGGTGTTGGACGCCTCCGGATAGAACACTTTGGTGAGCCCTTCCACGAGCCCAAGCACGAATCCGGTGATGATGGAGCCCATGATCGAACCCATGCCGCCGATCACCACGACCGCGAACACCACGATGATCAGGTGCTCGCCCATCAGCGGATTTACGCTGTAGATCGGCGCCGCCATCACGCCCGCGAGCGCCGCGAGCCCGACGCCGAAGCCATACGTGAGCGTCAACATTCGCGGAACGTTGATCCCGAACGCCTGCACGAGCTGCGCGTTCTCGGTCGCGGCGCGGAGATACGACCCGAGCTTCGTCTTCTCGATCATGAACCAGGTCGCAAGACAGACCGCGAGCGAGAACGCGATCACCCACGCGCGGTAATTGGGAAGAAACATGAAGCCCAGGTTCTGTGCGCCGCGCAGCGCCTCCGGCATGGGGTACGGCAACCCGGTGGAGCCGTACTCGTTGCGGAAGAGCCCCTGGATGATAAGCGCGAGCCCGAAAGTGAGGAGCAACCCGTAGAGGTGGTCGAGCTTGTAGAGGCGCGCGATCATCAGGCGCTCGATCACGATGCCGGTGGCACCGACGATCAGCGGAGCGAGCACGAGCGCCCACCAGTAACCGAGCCCGAGCTTCGTCATCAAGAACCACGCGCAGAAGGCGCCCATCATGTACTGGGCGCCGTGCGTGAAGTTGATGATGTTGAGCATCCCGAAGATCACGGCGAGCCCCAGCGAGAGCAGCGCGTAGAACGAGCCGTTGATGAGGCCGATCAGGAGCTGACCGAAAAGCGCCTGGGTCGGGATGCCGAAGGTCTCGCTCATGACCTGCCTTCCCGCGGCGCGCGGTCGTTCGCACGGGGCGTCATTCCGGACAAGGATCCGGAATCCAGTCGCGCCCCGGATCCCGGCTCTCGCTGGCAAGACGATTGAGTCGTCATTTGACGAGCGGACAGCCGCCTTCCTTCTCCGGCCGGAACGCCTGCTCCGCGGGTATCGTCGAGCGCAGCTTGTAGTAATCCCATGCGCCCTTCGACTCGGACGGCTTCTTCACCTCGAAGAGATACATGTTGTGAATCTTGCGCCCGTCCTGACGCACGCGCCCCTTGCCGAACACCGGGTCGTCGGTGGGCAGCTCCTTCATCTTCGCTACCACCTTGTCCCCCGGCGAGTCGGACTTCAGCGCCTCGACGGCCTTGAGGTAGTGCAGCACGCCGGAATACACGCCCGCCTGCCCCATCGTGGGCATCGCGCCTTTGTGCAGCTTGGCGAAGCGCTTCGAGAACGCGCGCGTCTCGTCGTTCAGGTCCCAGTAGAACGATTCGGTGAGCAGCAGTCCTTGAGCCGTGTTGAGCCCGAGCGAATGCACGTCGGTGAGGAACACAAGCAGCCCGGCAAACTGCTGGCCGCCCTTCACGATGCCGAACTCGGCGCCCTGCTTGATCGCATTGATCGTGTCGGCGCCGGCATTCGCAAGCCCGATGATTTTCGCTTTCGACGCTTGCGCCTGGAGCAGGAACGAGGAGAAATCCGCGCTCGGGAACGGGTGGCGCACCTTGCCGACCACCTTGCCGCCGCTCTTCTTGACCACCGCCTCGGTGTCGCGCTCGAGCGCGTGGCCGAACGCATAGTCCGCCGTGAGGAAGAACCAGGTGTTGCCGCCGGTCTTCACGACTGCCGTTCCGGTGCCATTGGCGAGCGACCAGGTGTCATAGGTCCAGTGCAGCGAGTTCGGCGTGCACGCCTTGCCGTAGAGGTCGGATGTTGCACCGGTAGAGACGATCAGTGCCTTGTTTTTATCCTTCGCGATCTGGTTCACGGCGAGCACGACCGACGAAGTGGGCACGTCGACGATTACGTCCACCTTGTCCACATCGAACCACTGCCGCGCGATGCTCGAGCCAACCTCCGGCTTGTTCTGATGGTCGGCGACGACGATCTCGACCTTGATGCCTTTCTTCGCGGCCCCGAAATCTTCGACCGCCATCCGCGCAGCAACTACCGATCCGGGGCCTGCGAGATCAGCATAGGTTCCCGACTGGTCGTTCATCACTCCGATCTTGATCACGCCATCCGAAATCTGCGCCTGCGCGAAACCTGCGGTCAGCGCAAAAGCCGCCGCGACCATCTGCACACTGCATCTTATCGACATCACTGGACCCTCCTTTGATTGATATACAAAACCACGTCTCACACGCCGAGGTACTCGTGCAGCATGTCTGCTTTCGCGTGAAGTTCGGCAGCCGGGAAGGATTGCGCGATGCGGCCGCGTTCCACGACGTAGTGGCGGTCGGCAAGCGGCGCCGCAAAATGGAAGTTCTGCTCCACCAGCACGATCGTGAAGCCGCGCTCCTTCAGCTGCCGGATCACGCGGCCCAGCGCCTGGACAATGACGGGCGCAAGTCCTTCCGTGATCTCGTCGAGCAGCAGCAGTCGCGCGCCGGTGCGCAGTATCCGCGCCATCGCGAGCATCTGCTGCTCGCCGCCGGAGAGCCGCGTGCCCGGGCTCGTCCGCCGCTCCTTCAGGTTGGGAAACATTTCGTAGATTTCCGCGACCGGCATGCCGCCTTCCTGAACCTGGGGCGGCAGGAGCAGATTCTCTTCGGTGGAGAGGCTTGCGAAGATGCCGCGCTCTTCGGGACAGTAGCCGATGCCCTGGCGCACGATCTTGTGAGATGGCATGCCTGTGGTTTCGACGCCGTTCACGACGATGGATCCGGTGCGGCGGCCCACGATCCCCAATACGCTTTTGAGGGTCGAGGTGCGGCCCGCGCCGTTGCGGCCGAGCAGCGTCACGACCTCGCCGCGCTCCACGACGAGATCGACTCCGTGCAGCACGTGCGACTCGCCGTACCACGCGTGCAGATCGGTGATGCGCAGCATTTCAGCGTTTTCAGGCATGCGCCGTACCCATATAGGCTTCCATCACCTGCGGGTTCCTCGAAACTTCGGCGTACGGCCCTTCGGCCAGCACGGCGCCCCGCTGCAGCACGGTGATGGTATGCGAGATCCCCGAGACCACGCTCATGTTGTGCTCCACCATGAGCACCGTTCGCCCCCGCGCCACGCTCTCGATGAGCCGCGTCACCCGGTCGACGTCCTCGTGAGCCATGCCGGCCGTGGGCTCGTCGAGGAGCATCAGCTCGGGGTCCATCGCGAGCGTCGTGGCGATTTCGAGCGCGCGCTTGCGGCCATAGGGCAGCTCGACCGTCACCGTGTCGGCAAAGCTCGCAAGGTCCACGGCGTGCAGCAGCTCCAGCGCGCGGTCGTTCAGCGCATCGAGCGTGCGCTCCGACTGCCAGAAGTGGAACGAATTACCGAGCCTGCGCTGCAGGGCCACGCGCACGTTCTCGAGCACGGTCAGGTGCGGAAAGACGGCGGAAATCTGGAACGAGCGGATGACGCCGCGCCGCGCGATGTCGGACGGCTTTTCCCGCGTGATGTCGTCGCCCTTGTAGAGTATCGTGCCGGCGGTCGGCTCGAGGAATTTGGTGAGCAGGTTGAAGCACGTCGTCTTGCCGGCGCCATTGGGCCCGATGAGCGCGTGTATCGTCCCGCGCCTGATGCGAAGGTTCACGTGGTTGACGGCGACGAAGCCCTTGAACTCCTTGGTGAGCCCGCGGGTTTCGAGTATGCACTCGTCGCTCATGTGCCGTCTCAGGTATCGATCGCGGAAGCCGACTTCACCCGCTCGCGCAGGATGAATTTCTGGATCTTGCCGGTGGACGTCTTGGGCAACGGTCCAAACACCACGCGCTTCGGCGCCTTGAAATGCGCCAGCCGGCCGCGGCAGTGCCCGATCAGCTCTTCCTCGCTCGCCTGCGCCCCGGCTTTGAGCTCCACGAACGCGCACGGCACCTCGCCCCACTTCCCATCCGGCTGCGCGACCACTGCGGCTGCCATGACTGCCGGGTGCCGGTAGAGGACGTCTTCGACTTCGAGCGAAGAGACGTTTTCGCCGCCCGAAATGATGATGTCCTTGGAGCGGTCCTTGATCTTGACGTAGCCGTCGGGCTGCATGACGCCGAGATCGCCGCTGTGAAACCAGCCGCCTGCGAAGGCTTCCTGCGTCGCCACGGGATTCTTGAGGTATCCCTTCATCGTGAGGTTGCCGCGGAACATCACTTCGCCGATGGTCGCCCCGTCCCACGGCACGGGCTGCATGGTGACAGGGTCGATCACCGTCATGCGGTCCTGCATGTGGTACCACACGCCCTGGCGGCCATTCAGCTCGGCGCGCTTCTCGAACGGCAGCGCATCCCATTCCTCGTGCTTCGCGCATACGGCCGCCGGGCCGTAGGTTTCAGTCAGCCCGTAAACGTGCGTGATGTTGAATCCCATCCGTTCCATGCCTTCGATCACCGTGACCGGCGGCGCGGCACCCGCAACGAGGCACGAGACGGTATGCTCGATGCCACCGCGCCATTCGGCGGGTGCGTTCATCAGCATGGTGTGGACGATCGGAGCGCCGCAGTAGTGCGTCACGCGGTGCTCGCGGATCAGGTCGAAGATCGCCCGCGCCTCGACCTTGCGCAAACAGATGTTGGTGCCCGCCGCCGCGGCGATGGTCCAGGGAAAACACCAGCCATTGCAGTGAAACATCGGCAGCGTCCAGAGGTACACGGGATGCTGCGCCATGCCCCACGAGACCATGTTGCTGATGGCGTTGAGATACGCGCCGCGGTGGTGATAGACCACACCCTTGGGATTGCCGGTGGTGCCCGAGGTGTAGTTGAGCGAGATGGCATTCCATTCGTCGTCCGGCACCGCCCAGTCGTACTCGGGGTCGCCTTGCGCGATGAAAGCCTCGTACTCGATCTCGCCGAGGCGCTTGCCCTCCGCTTGTGCAGGATCGTCGACGTCGATGACGAGCGGCTTCCGCTCGAGCCGCGCCAGGGCCGGTTCGATCGTGCCCGAGAACTCGCGGTCCGTGATGAGCACCTTCGCTTCCGCGTGTCGGAGCATGAACGAAATCGCGTCCGCATCGAGGCGTGTGTTGAGCGCATTGAGGACGGCGCCCGTCATGGGCACGCCGAAGTGTGCCTCGTACATCGCGGGCACGTTGGGCAACATGACGGCGACGGTGTCGCCTTCGGCGATGCCGCGCTGCGCGAGCGCGGAAGCAAGCCGCCGGCAGCGCGCGTACACCTCGGCCCAGGTGTACACCGCCTCGCCGTGCACGACGGCGCTGCGCTTCGGATAGACATAAGCCGTGCGCGCGAGCAGCGAAAGCGGCGTGAGCGGCGTGTAGTTCGCGGGGTTTCTCTCCAGCCCGACGTTATATGCGTGAACGCGAGCCATAACTCCTCCTTCGTGCCGCCCTTTTTCAACGGCGGGCGAGCGGCGCCAAGGCCTTGATCGGGCGTGGCGGCGATCGGTGATGTCGCGTGCCGGGCAGCGGCGCAAGCCGATTATCCGGCGGATGTGTTCGAAATTCCAGACACTCCGTACGCACGCTACCGGAAGCGCGTAACTGCTTCTTCCACGCGCTCCACAGCGATGACTTCCATGCCGGCAACCGCTTGCCGGGGCTTGTTGGCCTTTGGAACCAACGCCTGCGCGAAGCCAAGCTTCGCCGCCTCCTTCAACCGCTCCTGCCCGCGCTGCACCGGCCGCACCTCTCCCGCAAGCCCCACTTCCCCGAAGACGACGAGTTTCGCCGGGAGCGGCCTGTTTCTGAGCGAAGAGACGATCGCCATCATCACCGCGAGATCCGCCGCCGGCTCGCTGATGCGCACGCCGCCCACGGCGTTCACGAACACATCCTGGTCGAAGCACGCAATGCCCGCATGGCGATGGAGGACGGCAAGGAGCAGCGCAAGCCGGTTCTGCTCGAGCCCGACCGAAAGCCGGCGTGGATTGGGCGCGTGCGATTCGTCCACCAGTGCCTGGACCTCGACGAGCAGCGGACGCGTCCCCTCCTGCGTCACCATGACGCACGAGCCGGCCACTTCGCCCCCGTGTTGTGAAAGGAACAGCGCCGACGGATTCGATACGCCCTTGAGCCCTTTGTCCGTCATCGCGAAGACACCCAGCTCGTTCACCGCCCCGTAGCGATTCTTGAATGCGCGGATCAGCCGGAAGCTCGAGTGCGTATCGCCTTCGAAATAGAGCACGGTGTCCACCATGTGCTCGAGCACGCGCGGGCCCGCGAGCGTGCCTTCCTTGGTGACGTGCCCCACGAACACCACCGTGGTGTCCGAGGCCTTGGCGGCGCGCGTCAGCTGCGCCGCGCATTCGCGCACCTGGGCGACCGAGCCCGGCGCGGACTGCAGATCGTCCGAGTACAGCGTCTGGATCGAGTCGATGACGGCGACTTCGGGCCGCTCTTTCTGGATCGCCTGCTGGATCTTCTTGAGGTCGGTCTCGGGCAGCACGTGCACCGAGCGGGAATCGACCTGGAGGCGCCGCGAGCGCAACGCGATCTGCTGCACGGATTCCTCACCGCTCACGTAGATCACGCGCCGCGCGCCGCCGATCTCGGCGAGCGCCTGCAGAAGCAGCGTGGATTTGCCTATACCCGGATCGCCCCCGATGAGGACCACGGCGCCCGGCACGAGCCCGCCGCCGAGCACGCGGTCGAACTCCGGGACGCCGGTCGGCACGCGGCTCGCTTCCCGCGCCTCCACCTCGGAAAGGCGCTGCAGCTTGCCGCCGGGGACGAGCCCGAACCGGTTTCCCGGGGCCGCCTCAGCGATCGTTTCGACGAGCGTATTCCACGCTTGGCAATGCGGACACTGGCCCTGCCATTTCAGAGCCTGGCCGCCGCATTCCGTGCATGCATAGAGGGACTTGGCCTTGGCCATGCGGCTTGATCGCTATCGTGTGAAGGCGGCAGCGATCATACACCGCGCCGCCGGGTTCACATCATCCGCGTTCGATCACCGGAACGCGCGGCGCCAGCGCGCACATGAGCTCGTACCCCACCGTGCCGGCAGCGGCGGCGACGCGTTCGATGGGGTTCCCTTCTCCCCATAACACGACGCGCGAGCCGATGCCCGCATCAGGCACGGCGCTCAGGTCCACGCAAAGCATGTCCATCGACACCCGGCCCACGGTCCCCGTCCTGTGCCCGTCGACGAGCACCGGTGTGCCGTTGGGCGCGTGACGCGGGTAGCCGTCAGCGTAACCGCAAGCGACCACACCGAGGCGCAGCGGGCGTTCCGCGGTGTAGAGGCCGCCATAGCCGACGCGCTCGTTCCTTTCGAGCCGCTGTACCGCGATCACCTCGCTCGCAAGCGTCATCGCGGGCTTGAGTTCGAGCTCCATGCCGGTCGTTTCCGGGAAAGGCGAGCAGCCGTAGAGCATGATTCCGGGGCGTATCCAATCCGCATGGGCCTCGGGATAGCGCAGGATCGCGGCCGAGTTGGCAAGGCTGCGCGGCAGGTCTACTTCAGCGGCCACACGCTCGAAACGCTCCAGTTGCCACGCCACGCCGCGCTCGTCATCCGCGTTCGCAAAGTGCGTGAGAAGGCTGATGGTCCCGATTCCAGGGTTCGCGCCCAGCGCCTGAAGGGCTGCGGGGAAATCATCCGGCGCGAAGCCCAGGCGGTTCATGCCGGTGTTGACTTTGAGCAAGACGTCGAGCGCGGCGCCCGGCGCGAGCGCGCGCAGCATCTCGATCTGACGCGCGCCGTGAACGACGGCGGAGAGCCGGTGCTCGACGAATACCGGCAATTCCTCCGCCTCGAAGAAGCCCTCCAGCAGCACGATGCGCTGCCGGTAGCCCGCTTCGCGGAGGCGAACCGCCGCATCGAGCTCGACCAGCGCGAAACCGTCGGCGGACTGAAGCGCACGCGCCGCGCGATCGAGCCCGTGGCCATAGGCGTTCGCCTTGATTACGGCGAGGACCCGAGCGCGCGGCCCACACGCTCGCGCGATGCCGAGATTGTGGCGCAGCGCGCCGAGATCGATCGTGGCCGAGATGGGCCGCATTCGAACAGGATCAGGAATTCGGGCTCAAGGATCGGGTATCGAGCAGCCGGTCGAGCAGGCTCATGTCTCGGCTGCCATCTTGCGCATGCGCCCCGTGGCGAACTCGCTGAACGTCGTGAGGAGCCGCGAGCGGAACTTTTCCTTCGGAAACACCAGCGAGAAGTTGCGGATCAGGCGCGGCTCGAGCGGCACGGGCGTCAGCAGCCCGAGCTTGCGCTCCTTCACGACCCGCGTGCGCGATATGATGGCCACGCCGACGCCCGTCTCCACCACGCCCTTGATTGCCTCGGGGCTGCCGAGCTCCATGAGGATATTGAGATCGTCCGGAGAAACGTTGCAGTTGCGCAGATACTGGTCGGTGAATTCGCGCGTGCCGGAGCCCGACTCGCGGCTGACGAACGGCTCGCCCACGATCTCCTGTGGCGTGACGCTCTTCGCCCTGGCGAGCCTGTGGCCCGGCGCGCAGATGAGCACCAGCTCGTCCTCGCACCCGAGCTCCGTGTGCACGCTCGGAAGATGGGTCGGCGACTCGATGATCCCGATATCGAGCGCATGGTCGGCAACCCGGTTCTCGATGGTCTCCGAGTTCGCGACCGACATGTGCGCCTGCACCTGAGGGTAGCGCGCCTTGAACTCGCCCAGTATCTGCGGCAGGATGAACTCCGCGACCGTCGTGCTGGCGCCGAGCAGCAGCCGCCCGCTCACCGCGCCTGTCAGCTCGGCCACCCGCTTCTCGAGTTCGTCCGAGATGCCGAGGATCCTTTCCGCATAGTCCATCACCATCCGGCCCGCAGGCGTGAGCGATATCCTGCCGTGGCTGCGCTCGAAAAGCCGCGTGCTGAAGTGCTCCTCGAGCTGCTTCACCTGGAACGTCACCGCCGGCTGGGTCATGAAGAGTTGCTCAGCGGCTTTCGTGAAGGAGAGCTGCTTCGCTACGGTGTAGAACACCTGGAGTCTGCGGTCCGCCATGAAGGGCTAACATTCAACCATATTTCCCTGCATGGGAGTAGGCGCGCGAAGTGTGGTATAAAGCGGCGATTTTAGCCTCTTACAAGATCCGCTCCGGCGGCCCCGCACTCCGCTAATGCCCTTAGGCTTCTACATCATCATGGCGGCGCAGTTTTTTTCGTCGCTCGCCGACAATGCGCTCCTCGTCGCCGCCATCGCGCTCCTGCTGGAAACCCAGTCCCCGGCGTGGCTCACGCCGATGCTCAAGTTCTTCTTCACGGTCTCCTACGTCGCGTTCGCCGCTTTCGTCGGCGCTTTCGCAGACTCGATGCCAAAGGGCCGCGTCATGTTCATCACGAACGCGGTGAAGATCGTGGGCTGTCTCATCATGTTCTTCTACCAGGCGCTCTCGAACGCGGGATTCGCGTCGTACGCGGTGATCCTCTTCGCGTACTCGGTCGTCGGCGTCGGCGCGGCCGCCTACTCGCCCGCCAAGTACGGCATCCTCACCGAGTACCTGCCGCACCAGAAGCTCGTGGTCGCCAACGGCTGGATCGAGGGGCTCACCGTCGGCTCGATCATCCTCGGGACGCTGCTCGGCGGGGTCCTGATCAGCGGGCCGGTGTCGGCGCGACTCCTCGGGATCGACCTTCCTTTCCTCGACACCGGCGTGGATACCGCACCGGAGGCCGCCATCGCCTTCATCATCGTCTTCTACGCGATCGCGGCGATCTTCAATCTCTACATCCCGAACACCGGGGTCGACCACCGCCCGCCCAGCAAGAATCCGCTCTACCTGGTGCACGAGTTCGCCCACTGCGTGCGCCTCCTCTGGAGCGACAAGCTCGGCCAGATTTCGCTCGCCACCACGACGCTCTTCTGGGGCGCTGGCGCGACGCTGCAGTTCATCGTGCTGAAATGGGCCGAGGTCGCGCTCGGCTACAGGCTGTCGCAGGCGACCGTGCTGCAGGGCATCTGCGCGATCGGCATTGCAATCGGGGCGGTGGCCGCCGCCAGGTTCGTGCCGCTCAGCCGTGCGGTCAATGTTGTGCCGGTCGGCATCGCGATGGGGCTCATCGTGATCGCGATGAACTTCGTGCGCAGCCTGGAGCTCGCGATCCCGCTCATGATCCTGATCGGTGGGCTTGCCGGATTTTTCGTCGTGCCGATGAACGCGCTGCTGCAGCATCGCGGCCACATCCTGATGGGCGCGGGGCACTCCATCGCGGTGCAGAACTTCAACGAGAACCTGTCGATCCTCGCGATGCTCGCGATCTACGCCCTGCTCATCATGCTCGACTTCTCGATCTACACGGTGATCGCGCTCTTCGGGATTTTCGTCTCCGTCACCATGGCGCTCGTGCGACGGCGTCACCTCCAGAACGTCAGGCAGGGCGGCCTGCCGGTAATCCCGGCGGAAGCGCATCACTGAAAGGAGTGGAAAGCTCTGTCGGGAGAGCTCGCCGCCTCACGGGCGGCCGGGTTTCCAGCTTCACTTGAGATCGGGATCGTCCCAGACCGTCTTGTAGTTGACGGGCGCGAAGAGCTCGAGAAAGGCGAAGGTTTCGCTCGTATGATTCCTGAACCAGTGCCGCTCGCCTTCGAACACCGAGACGAAATCCCCCTTCTTCACTTCGTGCGGCACGTCGTCGATGTACATCGTGCCGCAGCCCTCGGTCACGTAGAAGAGGTGCTCGGTGCCGATGTGGTGATGGCTCGCGCCGGCGGCGCCGGGCGGATAGACGACGATTTCGCCGCAGATGTTCTTGAGCCCGAGCACGTTCTCCTTCACCGCTTCGTAACGAAACCGGTCGTCCTTCTGGGAGTAAAGCCGGGGAACGTCCCGCGTATTCACGATCTTCGCCATCACGCCTCCATGCGCGGCCCGCCCGCTACACCGCGACGTACTTGTGGCGGCGCACCGTCTCCATGTTCACGCCTTCGATGCGGATCAAGCGCGTCGAATCGGCGCGGCTCGGCGAGTGCAGGTCGCCTTCGTTGTACACGTGCGCAACGCCTGGAGTGAGCTTGTAGGTCCGCACCTTGCGCACCTTCCCCGGCTTGTCCGCGCCCGCCGGCTCGAGCAGCTCGTAGTCGTTCATCTCGGTTTCACCGGCCGCCTGCCCGTAGATGGCCCACGACGGCCCGTGGTCGTGCGGCGGGCTCGTCTTGGCGCCGCGGTAGTGGTGCGCCAGGATGCAGAACTTGAGCTCTGGATCTTCGTACAGGATCTTGCGCTCCGGCGTCCGGTCGTTCAGGTTCTTTTCCACGAACTCGCGGTCCTTCAGCACTTCCTGCAGCAGCGCGCAGACCTTGGCGCGGCCCGCGGCCCCCGGCTCGGCGGTGAGAATGTCATGACAGGAAGCAGCAAACTGTTCGAGCGTGTGAGCCATGCCGTGGTCCTTTCACTTTCTGCCGGAAAGCCGCATTTTGGCTGACAATCCCGCATCTGAAAAGCCGCGGCTGCGCGACGTCTCAACGCTACAAGCGCCCGGAAAAGCGTGGCGGCTTTATCGGCATGCCGCGCATCTCAATTGCTGAGAGCGTCGCGCGGAATTAGAATGGGTGCCCCTTGGGGGAAGTCCGCGTGAAAGTCATTTTCGCTTTTGTGCTGTTGTCATGCTTCATCGCCGCACCCGCAGCCGCGCAGGAGCTGTACAAATCGGTGATGCCGGACGGCAAGGTGGTATACGGCGAAAAGCCGGAGCCGGGCGCGAAACATGTGGAGAAGCTCGCGCCCCCGCCGCCCAAGACCGGAGCCACCGTGCTGACCCCGGCGGAGAAGAAGGCCGTCGATCAAAGGCTTCAGCAGCGCGCCGCACAGGAGGAAGCGTGGCGGAAACAGCTCGAAGCGGCCTACGCGCAACTGAAGAAAGCCGAGGCCGCGCGCGAAGCGGGGAAAGAACCGCTACCCGGCGAACGCATCGGGACGGCGACCGGCGCCAGCCGGCTGACCGACGAGTACTGGGCGCGGCAGAAAAGCCTGGAAGCGGCGGTGGAAGCGGCGCGTAAGCGCGTCGAAGAGCTCGAAAAAGCGCGCTAGATTTACGACACCCCCACCCCATCCCACCCTTCCCCCTGAGGGAAGGAGCAGTGTTGCATCCCTGGTCGTGGCGGTTCACTCCCGCGCTTGGCGGCCTTGGCGGTTCCGCTGCCGTGCCTGGGGTCTTGAACGGCTCGAATTACCGTCGCAGGCGGAAATAGATCTCCGGCAGCTTGTTCGGCAGCGAATTGATGTGATCGAGCACGAGGTAGTGGCCCTTGCCGAAAATCTGCGGCAGGTACTGGTTCGCCATCGTATCCACCGTGATGCAGAACGGATGCACGCCGCGCGCCACCGCCTCTTTCACCGCCATGCGGGTGTCTTCGTGCAGGTAGCGGCGGTCACCTCCGTCGTCGTAATCCTCCGGGCGCCCGTCCGACAATATGAGCAGGAGCCGGCGCCGGCTCTCCACTTCCTCGAAGCGCGCGGTGGCGTGCCGGATTGCGGCGCCCATGCGCGTCGCCAGCCGGCCCGACATCCCGCCGATCTGGCTGCGCACGTCCTCCGACAGCGGCTGCTCGAAGCCCTTGATGGTGTAGTAGCTCACATTGTCACGGTATTTGGAGCAGAAGCCCGCGATGCTGTAGGCATCACCCACCTCTTCCATGCTCTCCGCGAAGAGCAGCACGCCGGCCCGCACGCGATCCACCAGCCGCCCGCCCCCTTCGGGAAGGTGCTGCATGATGGAGGTAGACATGTCGGCCAGTAACGTGACGGCGATTTCGCGCTGGCGCATCTCGCGCCGCCGGTAGATCGCGGGCTTGGGCGAGCGGCCGGCCTGTTTCTCCGCGACGTAACCCACCACCGCGTTGATGTCCATGTCGTCGCCGTCGAGCTGCCGCAGGAGCGGCGCGAGCCGCGCCGGCTTCTGCGCCTGGATCGCCCTCTTGAGCCGCTTCAGCGCATTCGAATACTGCCGCTCGAGGCGATTCGCTTCCGCCGTGTTCGATTCCGAGAGCTTCTTCTCCTGCACCCAGCTCCAGTTGCGCTTGTAGCGCTGCTCGCGGTAATCCCACTCGGGATACGGCACGCCCTTGTCGGCGGCGCCCTCGGCCTGCTTCTGCGTGTCGGAACGGCTCGCCGACTGCGCCGAGGTGCCGCTCGTATCGCCGTAGCCCGCCACTTCCTTCTGCTTGCCGCCGTCCTGCTGGTCGCCGGACTCCGCGTTCTGCGCCGTTTCGCTCTGGTCTTCCCCCTGCTCTTCAGGCTGATTCTGCTGCTCGGCGCCCGCTTGCGTTTGCTGTTGGTCCTGGCGCTGCTGCGGATGCGCGAGCCGCGTCGCATTGGGCCCGCGCCCGGGAAGGTACGCCGCGTGAAACGTCTCGAGGTCGGTGACGCGCGGCAGCTCATCGTTGCTGTAGATCGCCGTCGCGATGCGAAACGCGTCGGCCACCGTCGCGCCGGGGTCGAACAGCGGCCCGAACTGGCGCCCGCGCGGCGCGCTTGTATACGCGGCGGTCATTGCTTCCTCGACGGCTGCGAGCGCGAGATCGTAGTACGCGGCGGCGTCGGGCGGACGGGGGGCAGCCGCGCGCGCTGCGGCCGCGAGCCGCGAGAGGTAATTGGGCACCGCCTGCTGGACGCGGAAATCGACGCGCAGATCCTCGCAGAGATCGAAGATCAGCTGGAAGCGCAGCGCATCGTCGCCGTAACGCATGTAGAGCGGCACCCAGGACACCGGCCCGCTTTCCGGAAAATCGACGTTCGCCGCGGCGAACATTTCCTTCATCGCGAGCCGGTCGAACGTGCCGTAGCGCATGTGGCCGGCGCCGTGCAGCACCGCGAGCACCGCTTCATCGCGGCTCGCCATGACGGCAGGGAAGTAGAGGCTGCGCCCGTCGGTCTCGACGAACGGCCGCCCCTTCTCCGGCGACCAGCTGCTCTCCTTCAACTCGAAATTCTCGCCGTACCACACCTCGAGCAGCATGCCGAGCAGACGGTTGCGGTCGGAGAGGCGAAAGCCGGGCAGGTGCTCGAGCAGGAGCGCGAGGCTCTCTTCGGATTCGAGCCGGAAATACGCTTCGCCGCGCGCGCGCCCGGACTGCATGATGTCGGCGCCGCGCAGCGCCCATGGCAGGATTGCCTGCGCACCGAGCAGGTTGCGCACGCGGATTGCGCCTGCGAGATAGGTGCTGAGGAGGAGCTTCCGCGACTCGAACAATTCCTCCGCCGGGGTCGCGAGTTGCTCGATGCCCGCAATGCCCTGCCGGCCGGAGAGGTCGGTCACCGGCGTGGTGAAGAACGCGCTGCCGCTTTCCAGCTGGCGCGCGCACCACGCGAATCCGATCTCCGCCCAGCGGCGCTCGCCCGCATGGCCTAGCGAGCCGTAAGCGCGCGGCAGATTCGCCATGAACCCTTCCAGCGCGCGCCACGACCCGCGCCAGCGCGCGAACTGGAGCGCCTGCTCCGTCCACGGGAGTACGGTCTCGGAGACCTGCTCGGCTTCGCCGCTGCCCCGGATGAAGGCGCGGCCGGCCTCACGATCGAAGTCGAAGAGCCGGCGGCAGGCAAAAAGCCACGTGAGCGCGACGCGATCGCCGTGCGACCGGATTGCAGGCAGCGCCTGCTCGACTTCGCGGCACGCGACGAGGCTCGCGTCGCGGAATTCGTGCAGCAGGTCGTGTATCGCCGTGTCGCTGGATGTCATCTCGCGCGGCGGTTCACACTCTAAGCCGCAAAATGGGCCTGCACGATTTCCATCATCGCTTCGGCGAGCTCGATGTCGTCGGTGATCGGATTGATCATTGCGACCTGACAGGCCGCGACGGGATCCAGGCCGGCGTTCATCATGCTCGCCGCATAGACCAGGGCGCGCGTCGAGGTCGCCTCTTCGAGCCCGTGATCCTTGAGGAGCCGCGCCTTGCGGCCCGCGGCGACCAGCTGATGCGCGATCTCCGGCGCAATCCCCGGCACTTCCTTCACGACGATCTTGCGCTCGATGTCCTCGGGCGGGAAATCGAAGTTGATCGCAATGAACCGCTGCTTGGTGGAGGGCTTGAGATCCTTGAGCACGGTCTGGTAACCGGGGTTATAGGAGATGACCAGCATGAAATCCTCGTGCGCCTCGATCTCCATGCCCTTCTTCTCGATAGTGAGCTTGCGGCGATGGTCGGTTAGCGAATGGATCACGACCGTCGAATCGGTGCGTGCCTCCACGATCTCGTCGAGATAACAGATGGCGCCGACTTTCACCGCGCGGGTGAGCGGCCCGTCCTGCCACACCGTGTCCGAGCCTTCGAGGAGGAAGCGCCCGACGAGATCCGAGCTCGTCAGGTCTTCATGACACGACACCGTGACGAGCGGACGCTTCAGCTCGAAGGCCATGAATTCGAGAAAGCGCGTCTTGCCGCACCCGGTCGGACCCTTGAGCATCACCGGCAGCCGCTTCTTGTAGGCCGCTTCGAAGATCGCGACCTCGTTGCCCTGAGGCTCGTAGTACGGCGCCGTATCGCCGGCCGCCGGCGCCTGCACGATGTCGCGCTCGACGCCGCGCAGGCGATTGACTGCTGTTTTCATTTCCACCCCGGAACCTCTGATTTAACCGCCAAGGCCGGCAAGAACGCCATGAAAACCCGGAACAAATGCCGCAGCTACCCTACAGCCGTGGAATGGCCCGGACGCGTGACAAATCCTGACGTTCAATTCCTGTCTTGGCGTTCTTGGCGGCCTTGACGGTTCAATGTACTACTACCCAGTAATACAGCCCCGGCGGGCGACAAGTTCCCGCGCCCGGTGGGGGTGACCGGAACATTGTAGCAAACCGACGTAACGCGGCCGGGGCGGGCGTGCCGCGCTTATTCCACCACTTTGCCGAGGAGGGATACGACGTCGATGCGGTTGTGGATCATCTGCTCGGGGAAGACGACGGTGATGGCGTTCACGGGGCAGATCGACTGGCACAGCCCGCAATACCAGCACTCGTCGGGGTAGACGATCACCGGCAGCGTCTGCCGGTTGTCCTCTTCCTTGTAGATGATGTCGCCGGGGCAGATCCAGTCGCAGAGATTGCAGCGCACACAGGTCTCGGGGTTGATCTCGATCGGGTTGTGCAGGGACTTTTCCTGGGACATGACCTCTCCTTCAGCGGCGCGCGAACGCGTCAGCGAGGGCGCGCTCGGTGGAAAGCGTGCGCACGCTCGGCCCCTGCGCGCCGCGGGAGACGATCACGAACTTGCGCCAGTTCTGGTCGTCGGTTTCGGGATAATCGAGCCGGCAGTGCGAGGAGCCGGTACGGGTCTCCTTGCGCGCAAGCGAAGCGGTGGCCATCAACTCCGCGTTGAGCCGTATGTTCTTCGCCTCGTGCACGCGCATGAGCCCGTGGAGGTCGTCCGCCTTGAGCGTGGGCTCGCGCCGCGCAAGCGCCGAGAGCGTATCGAGCGCGAGCTTGAGGCCCTTCTCCGTGCGACGCACGCCAACGTAATCGCTGACCGTGTGGCGGGTCCCGTCCTCGAGCTCCTTCCAGCTCATTCCATCCTTGCGCTCGAGCGCGCTCCGGGCTTCCGCGCGCAGGGCGTCCGCCGCCGAGATATCCACTGCCGGCAGCGCGCCGCGGTTTTGTCCGACCCGCCGCACCGTGCCTTCGCCCGCGATGTGTCCGAGCACGGCAGCGCCCGCAATGCCGCCGCTCACCGTGGCGCAGTCGCCCGCTGCGAAGAGCGCTTCGACCGACGTTTCACCATTCACGTCCACCGCAAGCCCGCTCCCGCGAAAATAGACGCCGCTCCTTCTGATCGAGAGCTCGGACACCGAGATCTCCACCAGCTCCTCGCGGAAATTGACCCCTTTCTGCTGATAGAACGCGGGGAGCGTATAGCGATCCACCTGTAGCGTCGCTTCCATGCGGTCGAGCATCTCCTGCGGCAGGTGCCGGCAATCGAGATACACCGGTCCGTTCCCGAGGAGATACTCGTTGATCGCCGCGTCCGCAATCACCGCGCGCCGCGCGTTCTCGCCCTTCTTGTCGTACTTGAACATGAAGCGCTCGCCGTGCCGGTTGACGAAATACGCGCCCAGGCTCACGAGCGCGTTCAGGCCCTGGCACGAAAAGCCTTTCGGGGTAAGCGTAGCTTCGACCGATTCCATGTTGGCCAGCAGCGCGCCCGAGCGGTAACCCATCGCGTGCGCGTCCCCGGTGTCGTAGGGAAAGTGCCAGCTGTCGAACGCAAGCCCCGAGGCGTTCTTCGAGATGCGATTCACGTCGCCGGCGGCAAGCACCACGGCCTTCGCGCGTATCGCATACCATTCTCCGGTGCGAAAGTTGAACGCGAGCGCGCCATAGGCGCGGTTGTCGCGGGTCAGGAGCTGCAGCACCATCGTGCGCATCATCACCGTCGCCTTGCCTTTGCGGACGCGCTCGCCGATGTGTTTCTTGAAGTCCGTGCCGTCGAAATTGATGTGATAGGTGCCCGGGAGGCCGAAGGAGCGCAGCCGGTAGTACGTCCCCGTTTTCTTGTCCTTGAAGTCGACGCCCAGCGATTCGAGCTTGCGGAAGATGCGCGGCATTTCGCGGATCACGCGCCCCGCAACGGCCATGTCGACGATGCCGTCGGTGAGCTCGGGCACATGCTTGATGAGGTAGTCCGGCGTGTCCCATTCCGGTCCGGTGTCCATCACGGTGAGGTAATGGTCGACGCCGCAGCCGATGCTGCCGCAGTGGTCGCGCACCTTGCCCTTTTCGCAGATCAACACCTGCAATCCCGCCTCCAGCGCGGGAATCGCCGCCATGCTGCCGGCCACGCCGCCGCCGACGACCAGGACATCGGTCTCCAGCGTGGTCCATCTATCCTGGGTTGCCAAGTTTTCGCTCCAGGGTTGAAAACGTTCAAGAATAGGCAGTTCGTCCCCCGGCAGCCAGAGACGGAATTGATTTTTTCCTGGATTATCCTGCTAAGTGCTTAGGGGACAGACCACTAAGAGTTGCGTTAGTCGCTCTCAGTGGT
>CAMPGR010000071.1 GCA_946885605.1 uncultured Pseudomonadota bacterium | reverse complement strand
TACGACGACGAGAAGGCGTTCGAAGCCCACCAGCAGACGCCGCACTTCAAAAAGTACCTTGCCGACGCGGTGCCGCTGCTCGCGTCGCGCGAGCGGCACATGCTGCAACGGGCTCTTCCTTGACCCAGAACTCCCGATAGTCCAGTCCTTCAACCGCGCCTGATTATCGGAGACCATGCTGATCGCCTTCAACAAGCCGTTCAACGTGCTCTGCCAGTTCACCGATGGCGCGGCCCGGCGCACGCTGGCCGACTTCGTCACGGTGAAGAGTGTCTATCCGGCGGGCCGGCTCGACTACGACAGCGAGGGCCTGGTGCTCCTCACCGACGACGGCGCGCTTCAAAAACGGATCGCCGATCCGCGCCACCGGACGAAGAAGACCTACCTCGCCCAGGTCGAGCGCGTGCCGGACGACGCGGCACTCGCGCTTCTGCGCCGCGGTGTGAAACTGCGCGACGGCATGACGGCGGCTGCGGATGCGCGACTGGTGGAGGAACCCGACTGGCTGTGGCCCCGCGAGCCGCCCATACGCTACCGGCGCAACATTTCCACCGCGTGGCTGGAGATCACGCTCCACGAGGGCCGTAATCGCCAGGTCCGCCGCATGACCGCCGCCGTCGGCCACCCGACCCTGCGGCTGGTGCGCGTGAGCATTGGCGCGTGGTCGCTCGACGGCCTGCGACCCGGGGAATGGGAAGTTCGTCACTGACTCTGAGCTTGCTCCCCCACGGGAGCGCAAGCTCGCGCGCGAGCGTGAGGCACAGCCGTACCGTCTTCACGCTCGTGCAGCGCTTGAGAAGACCCATCAGCACGTCAGCGCGAAGGTTGTACGTGCCTTCGGCTATTTCCCTCGCCTCCTGACACCCGATGCGCGCCTATTTTAATGGCGGGTACTGGATCCTCAGCAGTTTCGCTGCGGTTTCACCCAGGATAGCGATGCGCTCCTCGTCGCTCAGGCTCGGCGTGTTGAGGATGTGATCTACCGCCTTGTCCTCCCACGGGTAGGGGTAGTCGGTGCCGAGCATGATCTGGCTCGATCCCACGTTCGCGGCGAGATGCCGCAACGCTTCGGGCGTGAAAATGAGCGCGTCGTAATAGAGCTGCTTCAGGTACTCCGTCGGCCGTTTCTTGAGCGTGCGGTTGCAGCGCTGCGGGAACATGAGGCAGCCGTGGTCGGAGCGGTCCATGTAGGACGCGAGGTAGCCGCCGCCGTGCGCGGAGCAGATCTTCAGCCCCGGGAACATGTCGAGCGTCCCCTCGAAGATGAGATGCGAGAGCGCGATCGTCGTATCGAGCGGATTGCCGATCACGTTGTCGAGCACGCCGTTGCCCTTAAGGCGGCGCGCGAGATCGGGCGTGCCCTGCGGGTGCAGGAAGATGAGGATGTCGAGCTCCTCGCACTTCCTCCAGAACGGGTGAAACTTCGGGTCGGCGAACTCGTCGTCGCCGACGCTCGCGCCGACCGCGGCGCCGCGCAAGCCGAGTTCTTTCACCGCGTGCTCGAGCTGCTGCGCGGCGAGGTCGGGAAACTGGAGCGCGACCGAGGCGAACGCGACGAAGCGGTCGGGATTGCGCGCGCAGATCTCGACCAGCCCTTCGTTGTTGAGACGCACGACTTCCGCGGCGGTATCGCGATCGGCCCGATACCAGAATGGATTGATGCTGAGCGCCTCGATGTCGATGCCCTGCGCGTCCATGTCGCGGAGCCGCGTGGTCGCATCCTCGAGTACGATGCCGTCCGTGTGGTGCTTGTAGGCGTCCTGACCCAGCAGCTTGCACGCCGCGGGGATGAGACAGTGCGCGTGCACGTCGATGGTTTTCACGCGCCGGCCCTTGACGACGACTTCGCGGCGCTTGACCGCGGGTTGCGCCGAGCCCGAGCCTCCCTGCGCCGCCGCGGCAAGCCGCGGCTCCTGCGCGGCCATCAGCTCGCAGCTCGTGAAAACGATCGCGGGTTCCGCGGCGCGCGGATGGGTCGCGTTGTGCGTGTTCATTCTTTCTTCTCCCTTGGGGGTTGTCTCCGGCTCTTAAACGACAAGCGATTCCGGCATTCTCGCGAAAGCGCTATCCGGCGCCTTTCCCGCGATGGTCGTGCGGTGCAGCTTGCGCTTGTACTGGGTCTTGTCGAACGGCGTCGCCCGGTGGAGCGTGCAGCGGTTATCCCACATCACCGCGTCGCCGTTGCGCCAGCGATGGCTGTACACGTACTGTGGCTGCGTACAGAACGCGGTCAGCTCGTCGAGCATCCTGCGCCCTTCCTTCTGTGGCATCCCGACGATCTCCTGCGCGTGCGCGCCGACATAGAGCGCCTTGCGGCCGTTGAACGGGTTGGTCCGGATCAGCGGGTGCGTGACGGTGTGGCGCTTCTTGGCTTCCTCGTCATAGCCCTTGTCCTCGTCCATGTCCGGGTGCGTGATGCGATGGACGGCGGTCAGCCGTTCGAGCTCTGCCTTGCGCTCTGCGGGCAAGTCCTCGTAAGCCGCACGCGCGCTGGCGAAATCGGTATTGCCGCCGGTCGGCGGCACGATGCGCGCCGACAGCAGCGACGCGAGCGCGGGGATCGGCTTGAACGAGCTGTCGCTGTGCCAGGCCTCGTTGCGCATGCGGTGCTCCATCGCCGGGTGGTCGAGGGGCAGCATGTTGCCGTCCTTGCCGAGGTTGGTCATAACCGAAACGTGCCCCGGATTCCAGTCGTTTCCGGGGTGCGCCACCATCGTCTCGAGCTCACCGAAGTTGCGGCTGAACGCGATCTGCGACTCGTCGTCGAAAGTCTGGTCGCGGAAGACGATGATCTGGTGCTCGTTGAACGCGTCCCAGATCGTGCGTAAGTCTTCGCGCGCTATGGGCACCGTCAGATCGATACCGGTCACCTCGGCGACGAAGAGTGGATGCAGGCGTTTGATGGTGAGTCGGGTCTCGAGCGTAGGCATGGCTCCTCCGGGGGTTTTTGCCGGTCCCGTGTTTGGAAGGTGCGAGATTAGCGCAAATGCGGCCACTGCGTGAGCGCCAGGCGATCCCGAATCCAGTGTGACCGATCCCACTGGATCATCGTACACTGACCTCACCCTTTCGAACAGGAGGAAGACATGGGCATAGAACGTGTTCCGGGTGCGCGCGGCGCCAGCTTCAGCAAGGCGGTGGCGGTTAGTGGAGCGGGGAGGACGGTGTACGTATCGGGGCATCTCGCCCGCGGCAGCTCGATGGCCGAGCAGGCGAACGGGTGTTTCGACCAGATCGAGGAGGCGCTCCGCGTCGTCGGCGGTTCGCTCGAGCACGTGGTTCGCATCACCGCCTGGCTCACGAGCCTGGACGAGTACGCCGAATACGCGCGCGTGCGCGGCGAACGCTTCGGCGCGAACCTGCCCGCGAGCGCCGCCGTCCAGGTTGCGGGCCTGCTCCAGGGCGCCCTCATCGAAATCGACGCGGTCGCCTTCATCCCGGATTAGGTCAAAGGCTAGAACGAATAACCAGGTATGCCGCCGCGTTTCCTGCTGAGCCTGTTATCGTAGCGGCATGATGAGCGTGCCACTCAATGAATTGCTCGTCCTCGCCGCCGCCATCGTGGCGGGCGGCGTGGTGGCCGGACTGCTTGCGGGCGTGTTCGGCGTCGGCGGTGGCGTGATCGTGGTGCCGGTGCTCTATGAGATATTCCGCCTCTTCGGCGTGCCGGACGCGGTGCTGATGCAGCTTTGTATCGGCACGTCGCTTGCGATCATGATACCGACCAATATCCGTTCGCATCTGACGCATCGCGCGACCGGTGCGGTGCTCACGGATGTCGTGCGGCAGTGGACGCCGGCCCTGCTCGTCGGCATCGCCATCGGTTCCGGCATCGCCACAGTCGCACCGTCCCCGGTTTTCAAAATCGCATTTGTCGCTATCGCGGCAATCATTGCCAGCAAACTGCTGTTCGGGCAGCAGTCGTGGCGGCTGGGCGACGAGCTGCCGAAGCACCCGCTGGCACGCCTCTACGGCCTTGCGGTCGGGCTGATGGCCTCGCTCACCGGCGTCAGCGGCGGCTCGCTGTGCACCATCGTGCTCACGCTCTATGGCAAGCCGATCCATCAGGCGGTCGCGACCTCTTCCGGCATCGTGGTACCGATCGCACTCGCCGGGACGGTCGGCTATATGGTCGCCGGTCTGCCGCATCAGGGCGAGCTGCCGCCGCTATCGATCGGCTTCGTGTCGCTGATCGGCATTGCGCTGATGGCGCCGGTGTCGAGCTTCACCGCTTCCTATGGCGCGAAAATAGCCCACGTCCTTTCGCGACGCGCGCTCGAAGTCGCGTTCGGGCTATTCATGCTTGCCGCATCGCTGCGCTTTCTCGTGAGCCTCGTCTGGTAAGGCGGTATACGTTGACGCGCCGGCTGTGCGTGCGTGATCATGCCGGTAACCGAATGCAGGAGGGGGAGCCTCGATGGCGCAAGGCGAAGCGAGCGGCTATCTGCCGGGCGATCCGCGCTACGGGCTGAGCGGCGAGTCGCTGCGCCAGTACTACCGCGAGAAACCCGCGCAATGGATGATTCTTGCGTGGGACGGCGTCGGCAAGGCTCACGTGCGCGCAGCCCATATCGCCGCCCAGAAGGATTATGCGAGAGCGCTCGATGAGCGCCTCATCGGCTACGGTCACCTCGTATCGGACGACGCCTCCGCAGTGCTGGCGACGACCTGGTTCGTCCAGCTCGACGACCGGGCCGCCGCCCAAGTGTTTATCGCGGACGACCCTTTGAACCGGGCGGGCGTCTACGAAAGGACCGATATCCGCCGCTGGTCGAACAGTTTCCTGAAGCGCGCCGCCGACTACAGGCGCAAGGGGCTGCAGCAGTATCTGTGCACCGGCTCCAAGACTCCCGGCGCTGCGGCTTTCTTTGCCCAACACCTGCACGCGCACGAGACTTACTTCAAGAAGTACGAAAAGAGCTTCATATTCCGCGGACCGCTGCGTTCGCCGGACGGAACAGAAAATGTCGGGACCGCGCTGCTGCTCGAATTGCCAGACCGTGCGGCGGCCGAGCATTTCTGGAACAACGAGCCGTTCGCTGCGAACGGCGGCTACCAGGACGATTCGCGGATCTATCGCTGGGTATTCGGCGACCAGCCATAGGCCCTGGCGCGTCCATGGCCGTTTGTTTCAACCCGGCTTCGGCGCGAGGACCAGGTTTTTCAACGCAGTCGCGCGCACCAGCGACAGCCACACGTAGGCAAGCACGATTACCGCGCCTCCCGCGAGCGCCAGGCGCGGGCCGGCCAGCGACCCAGCGACATTCAACAGAAATCCGCTGAAGAACATCAGGCTCCATACCAGCGCGAACACACTCATCACCCGCCCGCGGTAATGATCCTCGACCAGGGTTTGCAGCATGACCTGCACGCAGGTCAGGAAATAGGCATGACACAGGCCGGCGACCAGGATCGCGCAGAAAGAGAGCCAGTACCAATCGCTGAAGGCGAGGCCGATCAATGCCACGGTGTAGACGGTCAGGGCGCCCACGATCAGGTTTCGCGGCGATGTGCGCAATTGCACCCAGCCATAAGAAGCAAAGCCGGTCAACGCGCCGAGGCCGGCAGCGGAGGCAAGGATGCCCAGGCCCCGCGAATCGACCTGCAATACCACCTTGGCGAATACCGGAAGCATGTGGATGAAGCCCATGCACAGGGTTGCATTGAGCAGCGCTGCACCGATGGCCTTGGCGAAAGCTTCGTTGGCGCGTATGTAACGCAGGCTCTCGGTGAAGTTGCTGAGCAGGCTGCCGTGCGAGCGCGCGACGCTGTGCGCCGGGCGAAGCAGGAACAGCACCGCAATCATGGTGCTGACCGCAGCCGCGGACAACAGGAAAGTGGCCGGCGCGCCCGCCGCGGCGATGAGAAATCCCCCGATCGATGGGGCAATCACGCGGCTGCCGCCGAAAGCCATGGAGATCAGCGGCACCGCGGATCGCAACAGCGAGCGGGGCAGCAGGCGCGGGAAAAATGCCGCGCGCGCGGGCTCGTCGATGGCGGCCGACAGTCCCCAAAGGAACGCGCCGAGCGCGAGGTGCCACAGCTGCGCCACGCCGAGCATCGCGGTCACGCCAACCATAATCATCGCGAGCGCGGCAGTGATCTGCGCGGCGCCGATGAGCTTGCGCGCATCGACCCGATCGGCCAGCACGCCGCCCAGCAGCATCAGGGTGAATTGGGGCACGAAACCGCAAAGGTGGATGAAGCCCAGCTGCGCCTGCGATCCCGTGATCTCGAAGACGAGCCACCCCAGCGTGAACGCAAACATGTGCTGGCCGATGACCTGTGCGACCAGGGCGAGCCAGTAAAGGCGAAAGTCGCGCGTCTTGAGCGCGAGAAGGGGATTGGCTTTCTCTTCCACGTCGTTTCCAGTGGTTGAACGCCGGCCCGCCCGCCGTGAGAGATCAGGAGCCGGCAAGCTTCTGTGCGCCCGGGAATCGTGGCGGCTGGGCGACGACCTGCCGAAGCATCCGCTGGCGCGCCTCTACGGCCTCGCGGTCGGACTGATGGCCTCACCGCGTCCTATGGCGCGAGAATGGCCCACGTCCTTTCGCGACGGGCGCTCGAAACGGCGTTCGGGCTGTTCCTGCTCGCCGCGTCGCTGCGTTTTCTCGCGAGCCTCGTGCGGTGGAGACGGTACTCCCAACCCGCGCAGGTCTAGCGCCGGCGCTTGGACACGGCCTTGCGCGGCGCTTTCGGCTGCTGCGATTCGGCGATCGCTTCGCCGCTATGTCCCTCGAGCTTGGGGCGGATATTGTCGTTGACCCACTTCTGGTCCCACCACTCGACCGGTAAAACCGCGACCCCGTGCAAATAAACTCCGTAGTGCAGATGATCGCCGGCGGCCAGGCCGGTCTCGCCGGTCTTGCCGAGGATTTGCCGCTGCTTGATCGATTCGCCCTCCTTGACGTCGATGGAACTCAGGTGGCTGTAAAGCGTAAAGAGCCCCAGGCCATGATCGAGGATGACGGTATTTCCGTAGATGCCCAAATCGCCGACAAAGGCGACGGTTCCGCTGTTGGCCGCTTCGACGGGATACTGCTTGGTGACCGACAGGTCGTAGCCGAGATGATGGGCGGTGTCGATCGGTTCACTGTTGTAGGTATAGGTCCGCTCATCGGCGAAGTTCGCTTCGACTTTCGAGTTGCTGAGCTGAACGAACGCACCGTTCCAGAGTAGCGATGGAGTCGATTTCCTCGTGATCGCCGAGATCTTGTCTTCGTTTTCCTTTCTGAGGCGTTTGTTGACGGCGATGAAGACGTCTTTCCGTGAACCCTGGCGCGCATTGACATCGTTCAACAGGGGCGCGACCTTGTTCTGAATGAAGCTGTCGGATATCGCGATGGTGCTCTTCCTGTATTTTGCGCCTTTGAGTTCATAGACGAGCGGCATTTCCCTCGCATTGCCCGCTTTGTCGGTCGCGACAAGTACGGGTTTGGCACCGTCCGGAACGTTGTACGGATGGGCAAAAAGAGCGATAAAGTGATCGGGCTGGCCCTTTACTTGCCCTTGGAAGCCCGGGAAGAAGTAATCGCCGACCCTCACTCCGCTCTTTACCGTATCCTGGGAAGGCTTGTAGACGATCGCCCCGACGCCGCCAAAAGTGACGTAGCGGTCATCGGCGATGAGTGCGATGGTGGGCGGAGTGATGTCGATCGTGAGCTCTTTTTGGAGCACGGTCTCGTTGCCGCGGAAGAATTTCCACAGCGAACCGTCCCGCGCGCTGACGCGCAGGACCGCAGGCCCTTCTTTGAGCCCGGCAAGCTTCGACACGTCGAGAGGGAATTTCTTCTCTCTCACCGGCTCGGGGTACTGTTCGGCCGCCAGCGTGTGCTCGGCGCCGCCGGCTGAGAGCGTCACGGTAACCGACTTCAATCCAGCCCCCTGGTCGGTAACGGCGATCGCGATGGGCGCCCGGCCAAGCACGTCCGAGTCCGGCGTCACCGTGATTTGCGGCGCGTCCCGTTCGAGGCGTGGGCCCAGGTAGTAGGCGCCGCCGAGAAGCCCGACGACAAGGATCGCAACAAGAAAAATAATCGCTGGAAATCTTGTTTTCCGAGGTCTTTCGGAGTCGAAAATGCTCATGTTGATTGAAATAGTTGATTCGAAATTGCAGCCGGTTGTTTGATGTATCGACGAGGCGCCGCGCTCAAGTGTAGCCGTAAGATGACTGCGATCCAAGCCTGGGGCGCTGAAAGGGTGCGAGTCGTGTCGCGAGCGAGCGTGCGCTCGGGCGATCGAGGAATCAACACCTGGCTGTATTCGTCTTCGCCACTATTTTCGTGCGTACGAACGCGGCTCTAAGCCGCGGCGCGTATTTCGAGAGAAATTACTTGGGATAAGCGGTAACGACTTCTTCCGGTGCGCGCAGTACACGCTTGGCGGCCGGCGAAGTCGTAACTGTCACCGGCGCGCCCGATGTCTACCTATGGTTGCCTGCTAAAGAAATACCGTCCGATCCGCTTCCGCACACATTTCGGCTTGAACCTTCGGGCTGATATATTTCCCGCCCAACGCTTTGGCGTGCTCCTCGCTGACCCCACGGGCCGAGCAGCAGAGCCCTCAGCCATAGACGGGAATGCCGTTGTCCTTGGCGTAGGTGATCAGTTCAGCCAAGGGCGGCAATCCGACGCCATGGACGTTCTTTGCGATAGTGGGATCCAGCAGCACAACGGCATCGCCCAGCAGCGCTATCGAAACATCGTGGCCCGCCTCTTTGACCCCTTTCGCGTGCACAAACGTGAGGGTGGCCTTGGTAGGGTTTTCCGAGCCGCTGGTTCCGGTGACATGAAATTTCATCGTCGCCTCGTCTGTGAAGGATACGTTGAAAAACTATACGTCTTCGGCCGGCTGGCGTTCGGGCGCGGGCGGCGCCGCCGTCGTATCTTGCGGCATCACCAGCCAGAGCACGATGTAGAGCAGTATTCCGAGCCCGCCCACGAAAGCGAGCACGATGAAGATAACGCGGAACAGAACCGGATCGACGTCGAAGTATTCCCCGAGACCGCCGCACACTCCCGCAATCTTGCGATCGGTCTTCGAGAGGTGCAGCCGCTTTTGGGGGATGCCCTCGGGTGCCTCGCCCTTCATCGGTACCATGATCCACATGACGATGTAGGCGAGGATGCCGATGCCCCAGAGAAACGCCAGCACGATAAACAACACCCGGAAGAACACCGGATCCACGCCGAAATATTCCCCTAGACCGCCGCAAACTCCGGCGATCTTTTTCTCGACCGGTGACCGGTAAAGCCGCTTCATCGTCCCTTCCTTCGCGCGGGGGCTGGCGGTGCGCCGAGCCTTCCAACTCCCTTTCCTTTGATATCCGTGCCCGGCGTTCGGTTCATGGAGAACGCGATTCGCCGATGGTTTGCTGTTCAGGCTCTGCCGAGGCCCCGGCGTGAAGGTCTGTCATGCGCTTCTGACGTACCCAATGACAACAATTGCGGCCAAAGCGAGAAAGCAGAGGATTTGCACGAAAAAGAACGCGAAGCGGAACGATACAACCGTGTTTGTCTGAGCGAACGCCACGTGCACGACGGATTGCGCGATGCGGGCAACAAGGACTGCGACCGCCAGCGCATCGACAATGGTGCCCGCCACGCCGCTCGCGTGCTGTGCAAAGACGATGGCACCAAACACGGGAAGATTCTCGACGCAGTTCGCGTGCGCCCGCATCGCGCGTTTGTACCACTCCTCTCCCTCGACTCGATCTGCCCGGAACTCCCGTATCGGGGCGCGCCCCGTCAGTATCCGGCTCCAACGATACACACCGACGGTAGTCAGCAACAGCAGCACGGTCCAGGTCGCGAATCCCAGCAGCATCCACACCGGGACAGTCATGAGTCGCCTCCGTATTTGGCACACTGACAACGTTCATCGCAAGCCATTCCACGGAGCGACGCGCCGTATTAACGTGGCAAGATCGTGCGCCAAGTCGCTTCGATGGCGGCCGCCAGGTCTTCGGCGACTGCCCGGTCGGTCCCGTTCGCGATGACGGAGATGCGCAACACTTTGCGGCCCTTCCACTGCGCCGTGCGGAGGAAAAATCGCCCCGTTGCATTGAGCGCGTCCGCCATCCGCTGCGTGAGGGCGTCGGCGCCGCGATCTTCTTTGTTCCCGCGAAACGAAAGCACGACCTGGTTGAGACAGACCTGATTGAGTACTTCGATGCCGCCTACCGCCTTGCATCTCTCCGCGATGTGCGCGGCGCAGTTGCAATGCCGCTGCACGATCTCGGCGATTCCCTGCCGGCCCAGCACCTGAATCATCGTCCAGGCCGCGAAGCCGCGCGCACGCCGTGACAGTTCCGGGTTGTAATGCGTGGGGTTGCGACCGTCGCCAGGACTTTCACTCAGGTAGCTCGCGGTGATATCCATGGCGCGGCGATGGGCGTCGGCGTCGCGGACAATGGCAAAACCCGTGTCGTAGGGCATCTGCAGCCACTTGTGCCCGTCCACTGCCCAGGAATCGGCGCGCTCGGCCCCGGACGCGAGCGCCTTGAGTTCGGGTACCGCACGGGCCCAGAGGCCGAACGCCCCGTCCACGTGCAGCCAGGCGCTGCGGGCGGCAGTGAGTCGGGCGATCTCGTCGAAGCGGTCGAACGCGCCGGTATTGATCTGGCCTGCCTGGCAGATGACGATCGTCGGGCCATCGCTTGCTGCGAGCGCTGCGCGCAATGCCCGCGTGTCGATCATGCCCTCGCTGTCGGTCTTCAGGTGCGTGACGTTGCGCGCGCCGAAGCCGAGATAGCGCAAGGCGGCAAAGTTCGACGCGTGCGCCTCTTCGCTGATGAGTATGTCGACGTTCGGCGCGCCCTGCAAACCGTCGCGGTCGAAATCGTGTCCCGCGTGCCGCAGCACTTCGCCGCGCGCTGCCGCGAGGCAGATGAAGGCGGCCATGGTGGCGCCGGTAGTAAAGCCGACCGAGCTTTCACGCGGCAGGTCGAGCAGTTCGAGCAACCACTTCGCAGTGACTTCCTCCGCGATAGCGGCGGCGGGGGAGGTCTGAAAGATGCCGGCGTTCTGGCCCCAGATCGAGGTGAGCCAGTCCGCGGCGACACCCGCGGGGTGAGAAGCGCCCATCACCCAGGCGAAAAAGTGCGGATCGGTGTTGCCGACCAGTCCGGGCTCGGCTGCGGCGATGAGGTCATCGAGTATGCCGAGCGCGTCGCGCCCGGCTTCGGGCAGCCCGACATCGAATAGCTGCCGCAGCTCGTCGGCGTCGGCCCTCGGGTGCACGGGACTGCTGCCGCGGAAGCGCCGTCCGTACGACGCTGCCCGGTCGAGCGCACGGGTCGCCGCGTCGTCCCCGCGTCCCTGCGTCATCGTGGATGCAGCCACTTCGGCAGGAAGCTGTAGGCGTCGACCTTCTTGCCGCGGTCGAAGGCAATGCTGTTCGCCTCGAGCAGCTTTTGCAGTTGCCCTGCGTTGAAGGCATCGAAGGTTTCGGTGCAGCCGCCGAGGTATTCGCCGCCGACGAAAATCTGCGGGATCGTGGGCGAGCCGATCTTCTGGCGCAGGGCGATACGGATGTCGCCGCCGCGGTTGTCCTTCTGGTAGGCGACCGAGTCGAGGTCGATCGAGCGGTAAGGAATGCCGACGTCCGCCATGAGGCGGCGCACCGACCAGCAGAATTCGCACCATTCGAGCGCGAACATCACCACTGGCTGCGCCTTGTCGTTGATGACCTCCTCGACGAAGGCGACTGCTTCAGGGTTTGCTTTCTCGGGCGCGGCGGGGCTCGGTGCGGAGGCCGCTTTGACGTCGAAGCGGTAGCGCGGAGTCGAGGCGGCGATTTCCAGTTCCGCTTTCGTCATCGCCTCGGAGATGCCCTCGAAGAGCGGCGTGGAGAGGTAGCGTTCGCCCGTGTCCGGAAGCATCGCGAGAATCTTCGCCCCTTTCTTTGCGGTCTTCGCCACTTCGAGTGCGCCTGCGAACGTTGCGCCTGCGGAAATGCCGCAGAAAATACCCTCCTTCTGCGCGAGGTCGCGCGCGCATTGCAGGGCGTCGGCGCCGCGGATGGGCACGAAGCGATCGATCAGTCCCGCCGTTATCGCGTCATGGGCGAGCTTCGGAATAAAGTCGGGCGTCCATCCCTGCATGAGATGCGGACGAAAACCGGGGTGGCTCGCCGCCGGGCTGCCGTCGTCCAGATAGGGTTGCTCGAAGGCGCTGGCGAGCAATTGCGAGTTGTCGGGCTCGCATACGACGACCTCGGTATTCGGGCTTCGCGCCTTGAGCACGCGCGCGACGCCCTTGAGCGTGCCGCCGGTGCCGACGCCGGTTACCCAGTAGTCGAGGCCGTCGCCGAAATCGGATAGGATCTCTTCCGCTGTCGTGCGGCTGTGCATGTCGGCATTGGCTTCGTTTTCGAACTGGTGGCAGAGGAACCAGCCATGCTTTTCGGCAAGTTCGCGTGCCTTGGCCAGCATCCCGCTGCCTTTTTCGGCCGCGGGCGTGAGGATCACTTTGGCGCCGAGAAAGCGCATCAGCTTGCGCCGCTCGATGCTGAAGTTCTCCGCCATCGTCACGACCAACGGGTAACCCTTCTGGGCGCAGACCATGGCGAGTCCGATGCCGGTGTTGCCGCTCGTCGCTTCGATAACCGTTTGCCCCGGCTCGAGCGAGCCGTCGCGTTCAGCCGCCTCGATCACGCCAAGCGCGAGTCGGTCTTTGACCGACCCGAGCGGGTTGAACGCTTCGAGCTTGGCGAACAACTCTACGCCCGGCGGCGCGATGTTGTTGATGCGCACGACCGGGGTGTCGCCGACCGTGTCCAGTATGGAATTTTTGATTCCCGGCATGATGGTCCGCTCCTGAGGGTTGCCGCCAGTGTTCCGACTCCGTTCGCCGGCGTCAACAACAATTACCCGGCGTTACACGACTGAAACAAACCGATACCCGGCCGACATCGGCGCGATGCATGCCGCCGCTAATCTGGCGTATAGTCTGCATGCCCACTCTATCGAGGAAGACTTCCATGTCAGATTTAGCTGAGAAGGTTGCCCGCGAACTGAAGGGAAAAATCCGGGGCCAGATCTCGCTGCCCGGCGACCCGGGGTACGAGAGGGCCCGGACAGTATGGAACGCCATGATCGATCGACATCCCGCAGGCATTGTTCACTGCGCCAGCGCCGACGATGTGGTCCATGCCATCAAATTTGCGCGCGAGCAGGGTCTGCAGTTGTCGGTTCGTGGCGCAGGCCACAACATCGCCGGCAATGCCGTATGCGAAGGTGGCTGGATGATCGATCTTTCAGGGATGAATACCGTGCGGATCGATACGGACACAAAGCGCGCCTGCGTCGGTCCTGGCGCCACATTGGCGGATTTCGACGCGGCGGCGCAAAAGCATGGGTTGGCCACGCCTGTCGGGATCAACTCGACCACCGGCATTTCCGGTTTGACATTGGGCGGAGGTTTCGGGTGGCTGACACGCAAGTACGGCATGACCGTAGACAATCTGGTCTCGGCGGACCTGGTGACGGCGGCGGGGGACAAGCTGCCGCTGAGCGAGGCGGAAAACCGTGATCTCTTCTGGGCGATCCGGGGCGGCGGCGGCAACTTCGGCGTCGTAACCCAGTATGAATTTCAGCTCCATTCGGTAGGCCCACAGGTATTGGCCGGCCTGATCGTATTCCCGATCGCCCAGGCGAAGCAGGTGCTGGAGAAGTACCGCTACTTCGTGGCATCCGCACCCGAGGAACTCAACGTGTGGGTCGTGCTCCGCCAGGCGCCTCCTTTGCCGTTTCTGCCTGCCGACGTCCATGGCAAAGGCGTAATCGTGTTGCCGATGTTCTATGTCGGAGATAGCCGGGAAGGCGAGAAGCTGATCGCCCCGCTGCGCCAATTCGGCAATGCCTACGGTGAGCACATCGGCGAGATGCCGTATGTCGAATGGCAGAAGGCCTTCGACCCGCTGCTCACACCCGGGGCACGAAATTACTGGAAGTCGCATAACTTTGCCGAGCTGAAGGACGAGGCGATCGATACGGTCGTCAAATTCGCCGCGACGCTTCCGTCACCCCAGTGCGAAATATTCATCGGGCTCATCGCGGGTGCCGCCAATCGCGTGCCGGGAGATGCTACAGCGTATGGCAGCCGGGACGCGAAGTTCGTGATGAATGTGCACGCCAGATGGGACGAAGCGCCGCAGGACAACGCCTGCATCGGCTGGGCGCGCGAGTTTTTCCAGGCGTCCAAACCCTATGCCTCGGCCGGCGCCTACGTGAACTTCATGACGGCAGACGAGACCGACCGCGTGGCCGCGGCCTATGGCGCCAACTATTCCCGCCTGGCGAGTGTCAAGAAACGGTACGACCCTGAAAACGTCTTTCGCATGAATCAGAACATCAGGGCGTAGCACGCCTTATCGCTGAAAAGCAATCCGGCCAGCTTTTCGACCGTTTTGCGGGCAGCTCCAAAGCGGTCGGAAGGCCCTTGTACCCCTTGCGCTCTTCGCGCGAGACGATGTACCCGAACGCAACCTGCGTCGGGTAGACCTCGACACCGTGAGGCGCCGGGAGATCGATGCAATTGTTCTCCCTTGCGAGCTTGCTTACGCGCTTGTCGTTCATCATCCGCTGCAAGCTCCGCCATCTCAGCACGGCAATACGGATTCCTGATCGACCAGTTTGGACGCGCAATCAAGTCCGAGAGCAATCGTGGACGCGTGAGCAAGTTTTACAGACGCTCGGGAAAGCGCCGGCCGGGAGAAGTGCGCACACTGGAGGCGTTGCATGTGCAACCAAAGTTTTTACTGACAGGAGAGAGACATGAACGCCAACACCGCCATTTGCACCATTTCCAAACCCGTCGTTTCGCCCGACTTCACTGCCATCAAACAACGTCAGCAGGCAACCTGGGCGAGCGGCGACTTCGCCGTAATCGGCACGACACTGCAAATCGTCGGGGAGACGCTTGCCGAGGCGGTCGATGTGCGAGCCGGAGAGCGCGTGCTCGATGTGGCAGCCGGCAACGGCAACGCCACGCTGGCCGCCGCCCGCCGCTTCGCGCATGTAACGTCGACCGACTACGTACAGCATTTGCTCGACAAGGGCGCCGCGCGAGCAAAGGCGGAAGGACTGGACGTCGAATTCCAGCTGGCGGACGCCGAGGCATTGCCCTTCGACGACGGGTCCTTCGACGTGCTGCTCTCCACGTTTGGCGCGATGTTCACCCCCGACCAGAGTAAGGCGGCGCGCGAGTTGCGGCGCGTGGTGCGTAGCGGCGGCCGCATTGGTATGGCGAACTGGACGCCCGAAGGCTTTATCGGCGAGCTCTTTCGCGTGATCGGCGCCTACGTGCCGCCGCCGGCAGGCATGGAATCCCCGGCGCTATGGGGCTCCGAGCCGCGGATCGTCGAGCTGTTCGGCCCCGAAGCGACCGACCTTCGCTGCGTGCGACGGGACTTCCGCTTTCGGTATCGATCCGCCGCGCATTGGATCGAAGTATTCCGCAATTTCTACGGACCGACGCACAAGGCGTATGCGGCACTTGATCCCGAGCGCCAGGCGCGCTTGACGGCGGACATCACGGCGCTCCTCGAACGCCGAAACGTAGGCGGGCCGAACTCGCTTGTCGTGCCCGGCGAATACCTCGAGGTCGTGATTACCAGGAAGTAATACCCAATCGTCTAATACCTCTCTTCAAGGAGCGCCCAATGAAAACCTTCCACTATCGGTTCGATGTGGATGCCGGTGAGGAGATCGGTCGCAAGATCGCGGCGGTGGCGGTTGCGCGTCACGCGGACATGCTGGCCCGCTGGACCCGGACGTTGGTTACCGGATACTGAGGTGAATCTATACGATGGCACGGGCGGAACGCGGATTCTGCGCCTCCAGGCGTCCGAAGTTGAAGCGGGGCCGTGTGACCGTCCGCGCGCGATACGCAACTGAAACAATCCGAAACCGAGGGGACATCTGGGCGTTGCGGGCGGCCGTTAATCTGCGGGTTGTGTAAGGCAGTCCGCCTCCCGGGCAACTGGTGATCAACCGACCGTTGAAGGAGTAACCGATGTCCCGACCTGCTGTCATCCCGGTTCTATTTATGGCCATGGCGCTGCCATCGCTTGCACTGTCGCACGGCCCTCAGCACGAAATGCACGCTCAACACGGCGCCCGCCATTCTGCCCAGGCGGATAAAGCGCGGGTGCCGTTATACGACAACCTCGGCAACCACCACTACTCCGTCACGACGAAAGTACCGCTCGCCCAGCGCTACTTCGACCAGGGGTTGCGGCTCTACTACGCGTTCAACCACCAGGAGTCGATTCGCGCGTTCGAAGAGGCGGCCCGGCTCGACCCGAGCTGCGTCATGGCGCATTGGGGCGTCGCGATTGCGCTCGGGCCGAACATCAATGCGCCGATGGACGCCGAGGCCGGGCGCGCGGCTTACGCTGCGATCCAGAAAGCGAGCGAGCTTTCCGGAAATGCGAGTGAGAAGGAGCGGGCGCTGATCCGCGCGCTCGCCACGCGTTACGCAGCGGAGCCGCCGGAAGACCGCGCCGCGCTCGACAAAGCCTACGCTTCGGCGATGCGCGAGGTGGTGCGCCAGTATCCCGACGACCTGGAAGCGCGCACGCTCTACGCGGAAGCGCTGATGGATCTGAGCCCGTGGCAGTACTGGACACGCGACGGGAAGCCGCGCGAAAACACCACGGAGCTGCTCTCGCAACTGGAGCATGTTCTGGCGGCGAACGTAAATCATCCAGGCGCCAATCACTTCTACATCCATGCAGTGGAAGCGGTGCAGCCCGAGCGCGCTTTGCCCTCTGCCGAGCGGCTCGCGCAGCTCATGCCTGGGGCAGGACATATCGTCCACATGCCGGGGCACATCTATATCCGTGTGGGCCGTTACCTCGACGCCATCAAGGCGAACGAGCACGCGGTCCATGCGGATGAAACCTACATACGCGACCAGTCGCCGGCGTTCGGTGCATATGTGGCCGGGTATTACCCCCACAACTACGACTTCCTCGCGTTTGCCGCGAGCATGATCGGCCGCAGCGGACAGGCGATCGGCGCAGCGGAGAAGATCGCTGCCCTCGCCACGCCCGAGATGATGAAGGCGCCGGGAATGACATTCACCCAGAACCACCATACGCGCCACCTGCAGATGAAGGTGAGGTTTGGCCGGTGGGTCGACATTCTCACTACGCCGGCGCCGGCAGCCGATCTCGTTCATGCGCGGGGGATGTGGCATTACGCGAGGGGTCGCGCGCTCGTTGCGCAAGGGGATATTCAGGCGGCTGAAGCGAACCTCGCGCAATTGCGCGAGGCTGTCCGGAATTCGGAAACCGCCCAATTACGGCTCGAGTTCAACACCTCCGGGCAGGTGCTGGGCATTGCGAGCGAAGTGCTGGCCGGGCACCTTGCCGCAGCCAACGGCGATTTCGAAGCGGCGATCACACGTCTGCGCGAGGCTGCGCGCCGGGAGGACGAGCTCGTTTATGGCGAGCCGCCCGAGTGGTCGGTGCCGGTGCGGCAGGAGCTCGGATTGGTCCTGCTCAAGGCCGGGCGGGCGGCCGACGCCGAGCGGGCGTTCCGCGAAGATCTCAAGCGTTTCCCCGAGAACGTATGGTCGCTTCAGGGCGTCACTCAGGCGCTCTACGCGCAGAATCGCACGCGCGAGGCGGACGAGATCGGCCGGCGGCTCAAGAAGCTCTGGTCGAAGGCTGAGGTGACGCCGGGGATTGCCGGCTTGTAAGAGCAGCGCCAACCAACCGCTTGGATCAGCGACTCTGAAAGATGTTGGTGAACTCTGGCTTCTGTTTCCTGCATTTCACCCAATGCAGTCGCCGGTTCGTTCAGCCGCCAACGGCCTTGTTGAGCGCAATGTAGCCACGGGAGAGCTCCGCCTGCGCAGTCACGCGGTCGGTCTGCGCGGTGTAGAGTGAGCGCTGCGCGTCCAGCACCTCGATGAAAGGCGATAGTCCTTTGCGGTAGCGTTCCTCGGCGAGCGCGAGCTTGCGCTGCTCGTTACCGACCAGGTCGTCCAGCGACTCGACGTTGCGCCAGGCATTGACGTAGGCGGTGAGCGTGGTCTCCACTTCTTCTAGCGCGAGCAGCACGGCCTGGCGGAAAGCGAAGTAGCTCTGCTCGCCGCGCGCGTTTGCAATGTCGACCTGGGCTTCCAGGCGCCCAAAGTTGATGAGCGGCGCCGTGAGAACGCCGGCAATCGTCCAGATCACTCCGGCCGGCCCCGATGCGACGCTGCGGAAACCGAACAGGCCGCCGAGCGAGACGCTGGGATAGAGATCCGCCTTCGCCGCTTCTGTCAACGCGCTCGCAGCGGAGAGTTCGCGTTCGGCCCGCCTGAGATCAGGGCGGCGTGCAATAACCGTCGCCGGCTCATCGAGGACTGCAGGCGCTCGCGTTACAGGGACCGGGCCTGTATTAGATAGGTCTGCTTCGGTCGTTCCAGGCGCTCGGCCGAGCAGGGTGTCGAGTCGGCGTGTCGCTGCGGTGACGGCTGTCTCTAGCGTTGGAACCTGCGCCGCGAGCGAGAGCGCTTGTGTCTGGGCTTGGGTGACGTCCAGTTCGCTGCGCAGCCCGGCGGATTCGAGCGAGCTCACGAGACCGGCAGTTTCGCGGTGCGCGCGCAACGTCTCGAGCGCGAGGCCGAGGCGGTTCTGCGCCGCGCGCAGCTCCACGTAGTTGCGCGCGACTTCTCCGCGCAGCGTGAGCAGCACGTCCGCTTCCGCTTCCACCGCGCTCTGTGCCTGCGCGTCGGCGGCTTCCACGCGACGGCTCGTTGCACCGAACACATCCAATTCCCATCGCGCATCGAACGCACTCTCGAAGTACGACACCGTGCGCTCCGAGCCGATCAGGCCGGCGTTGCTGCGCGCTGCCGCGGAGGTGAAATCGGCCTCCGGATAGAGGCGGGCAGCTGTGGCGGCGCGAGCGGCGCGTGCCTCACGCACGCGCGCGCGGGCGCGCTTGAGATCGAAATTTTCGGCGTCCGCTGCGGCGATCAGTCGGTCGAGCGTCGGATCGGCGAATCCCTTCCACCAATCGCGCGGTGCATCTCCGAGTTTGCCTC